>DAOVIC010000002.1 GCA_030671565.1 Anaerohalosphaeraceae bacterium | reverse complement strand
TTCCGGTGTCGGAACGGATCAGAGCAAATGGGGCTTTGTCACAAGGCTGCAAAATTTCGATACTATCTTTGAAAATTGCCAGTTTGAACTCTTCAAAAAGAAGGAAGTCGAGCATTTCAAGCAGAAAACCTCAGAAGTGGACCTGGCTTCGTCCAACGAAATGCCCTCAGGTATCGGTATCCAAGAGGAATTCATACGGGTCGTTTTAGATTCGCAGGATGATTCTGCGACTACTAATGTAAGAAGGTCGCCACGATCATCGTCTAGGAATTCAACAATGGACCGCGTCCAAATTGAAATGGGGCTGATCGACCCACTCACAAAGGAAGAGATCGCAAAAACATTGGATTACATAACTCAGGAAGAGATAGACAATGATCCCTCCATAGATCAGGCTGACCTTGGCAGGGTTAAAACTGACCGGAACGGTGAACCGAAATATATTACCAGGGACCGGTGGTTCAGGATTGACGCAAAGTTCTTATGGAAGAACGCGGCGATGCAGCAAGCAAATACAGATTCAGGTTATTAATTAGTATTGCTCCGGTTGTTCCAGAGCAAAATAAAGATATAAGGACCCATAATTTAGACGCCGTTTTTATCAAGGGATAAAACTGATGGCTTATGTGATGGCTTTTATTAAAAAATACATGGCTTTGCTTATACCCGCGGGTATATTACTGCTTGCACTTCTTTTGCTGATACCGACGATATTGAAGGGTAAGTCATTGCGTAAGGATATGGAAGACAGCGTTCGCCAGGCCTCAAATGTCAATAAATGGATTAGCAATGCCCCTTCAAGTGAACAGGCCAGGTTAGAAGAGGTGTATCAGAATGAGCACGCCAGGGATGCAGAAGCCATCGAGATGCAGTTGCGACAGGCTACCACAAGAGAGTTGATAAGCTATAATGTTTTCCCTGAACCGACAGATACATCTGTTCAGATATTCACCGATTTTGGCAAAAAGTTCAGAGAAAAACTCGATTCTTTGATAAGTCAAATGGATGCCAGAAGCGCTCCGACGGATCAGGAGGTTCATCTGGAACTCCTGCGAAGGGGTGGTGACAGCCGTAGCGAAAGATCTATGAGCAGAACCCGCGATACGAGAGACCGAAATCCGGCTGCGGATGTAACTTTAGCAATAGAGAATGCTTTCCTGCAAAAAAGAGCTTCTGAAATATCCGTCTATGCTTCGGCAAACGTCTTCGATCTCTACAGCTTCTGGGAAAACTATGACTATCAGGGTCCACAGGCAATTGAAGATTGCTGGTACTCCCAGCTTGCTTTATGGGTCTACGAAGATGTTGCCGGCACGATTACGTCAATGAATAATGACTCCAGGAGCTCCAGTACTCTTTCATCCCCCATAAAGCGACTTGTAGGCGTCTCATTTCTTAAAGCCGCTGATTATAAAACTACGGGATCAACCTCCCGCGGTAGAGATACCACCATTAGCGGTGATTTCCCCGCATATTTGATCGGTTCGGAAGATGTGGAAATACGAGTCCCTTCAGTTTTAGGTGTCGAACCATGGACAACGCGAAAATGCGATGAAGATATTGATGTTATACATTTCAGCGTCTCGGTTATCGTCGAATCAAATGCAGTGTTTTCCTTTATGAAAGAGCTTTGCAGGGAAAAAGAGCACAAGTTCTATGGGTATGACGGAAAGGCCCAGGAAGAAACCTTTAAGCATAACCAGATTACAATTATGCAATTTTTGCAGGAACCCATTGAACGTGAAGGTGTGTTTCACGGCAAATATCGCTACGGAGATGCTGCTGTTGTAAAACTAGATCTCATTTGCGAGTACATCTTTCATCGTGCCGGATATGACAATATTAAGCCTGAGAAGGTTGAACAATTGCTGGATCCCCAAGAAGAAGCGTCAGGTGGGTATGGTTATTAGTTTAAGTTGAATTAGCCGGATCGCGAATTGAATCGTAAGTCTGTTTTGAAGTTTTGGGAAGATTAAATGAAAAGCGGCATTAAAATAGATAGCAAGAAAATATTGGAAGTGCTGGAAAAGCACGTTGATAAAGTTGTGCTTGGGATCATTGCGATCTTGTGCATCGTCCTGCTGTGGAAATTTGTCATTGGCAGCCCGTATTCAGTGGAGCAGAGCGGCAGGAAATACTCGCCAGCCAGGGTCGATCAAAATATAAACTCTCTTGCAGAGAAGGTAAATGAAAAGCTCGATGCTTCGCCAGAGACGAAGGTATATAGAGCGAACATATCCGGTGAATTCGCCAATAAAATGGCATTGACTGTCAAGGTTGACACTAAAAATATCCTCAATCTCCAGCCCGGAAGAGGAGAATTGATCGGCGTCCAGGAAAGGGTCTACACCAAACCGGAGGTACCGCCTCTTGCCGAAGCGGTTGCAAAGCAATTTAGAACCGCCGTTCACATGCCTATAGAAACAGTTGGCATGGAAACACCATACGAGTTTGTCCAGACCGAACTTGCCGATGTCGATCTGATAAGTGTGCAGGCTTCTTTTGATGTCCAGGCTCTCTACGCAAACTTTGAGCGTTGCTTTGCCGGACGTCTTGTGCACAAGAGCGAGTGGAGGGATGAGCAGTTGGCCCGTCCTCTTTTTGCTGCCGTACGACTCGAACGACAGCATCGCCTTGCTGATGGGAACTGGTCCCAATGGCAAATAGTCCCACGCGGTAAGGTTGACGATAGACGAGAACTTTTTCAATTGTCTGAGAAGATCGGTCAGGTCGAACTGGGCGGTATAGACCTTCTGATGTTGAATTTCAATACGTTCGAAATGCAGAGGGGATTACTCCAGCCGGTTACTTATGAGTTTTCTGCTTCAAATGTCGAGTGGCTCCCTCCGACAATTCACAATGAACTTAACGAGCTGCTTGAAAAAGAAGCCCGACTTATGGAAAGAGAAGAACGCGGGCTAAGCAGTAGAACATCGGCCAGAGAAGACAGGCGTTCCAGTCGCGATAGAAGGCTTGACGGTGAAGAAGGTCGTGATGTCTATAGCAGTCGAAGAAGTACCACCACCAGGACCGCACGTCTCGTAAGGACAGGACAGAGAGGAGCTGCTGCCGGCAGATATGGCGGTACCGCTGCGGCAGAAAGAACTGTAGAGGACGTACGGCAGGATTACACTTATGCCCTAATAAGCGAAACGGTTGATTTTGGGGAAATGATCCACCCGCTGCTGGTTTGGGCGCATGATGATACGGTCCAGCCGGAAAACACCTACCGCTACAGAATGAGAGTAGGGGTTTTCAATCCTACCGCTGGAAAGAACTGGTTTACAGGGAAGGATGATACTTTTAAAGATGATGTGGTGCTCTGGACGGAATACTCGCCTGTTACCGAGCCTATATATATCGATCCTATGATATACCTGTTCCCGGTTTCAATCGCCAGGAACTCTGGAAAAGTCACAATAGACGTCGCAAAATTTCATCATGGAAATTGGCATACTTATGAATTCGATGTTGGCGTAGGCGAGGACATCGGAGAACCCGTCGAGATGATCGATGAAAAAGCTGAGCTTTCAACCTCAAAATATGCTCCCGTTGTAAGAGATGAGGCTGATATCATAGATTTCTTTTCGTCATCCACACTCGTTGATATTGCGATGGCACCAGCTCTTGCTGCTCCAGGAGCGGCCAAACCAAGGCCATATTATCAAATCTTTCTGACGAAAAACGGTACCGATATCAGCTATTTGCCGGTTACAAAGACAAAGTGGTCCAAGCAATTGCAGGTTCGATTTGGCGAGATCAAAAAGGCTCAGGCTCAGGAGGTTCATGTATCGGAAACTCGTGGTGCTTCCAGGCTAGATTATGGCGGTATGTATGATAGCGATGATGAATATGAAGACGACTTTGACTTTGGCGAGGACTTTGACTTTTAATGATTAAAGGAAGCCAAAATAGTACATGGAATAGCGTTCTATTGAGAGCGTTTTATGTAGGATAATTATATTTTTTATTTTAACGCAGACTCACCTGTTGACATACAGCGACTTTTTCACTAGTATTACGAGGCAGTGGTTTTTTGCATCAAACTGGCATTAGATTGCTGCTCGGAAGGTTTTTGTGAAAATAATAGCTGTTATACCTGCTCGATACGGTTCGACTCGTTTCCCTGGAAAAGTTCTCGCTACAGATACGGGAAAATTCCTCGTTCAGCACACATGCGACAGGGCTCTTTCGGCAAAAACGGTTCAGGATGTTATAATTGCAACAGACGATGAGCGTGTTATGGAAGCCTGCCTGTCATTTACCGACAAATGCGTCATGACATCCACCTCCCATGAAAGTGGAACCGACCGCATCGCAGAAGCAGTTGCCGAGATTGACGCTGACATTATCGTAAACCTCCAGGCCGATGAACCGGAGATCGATCCGGCATCCATCGATTATCTTGTAACTATCCTTAAGGACAATCCTCAGGCTCAAATGGCTACCCTTTTGGCTTCGTTTGACAATACTGCTCAGATCGCCGACCCCAATGTTGTCAAGGTTGTTGTTGATAACCGAGGTTTTGCGCTATATTTTTCACGTTCGCCCATACCATATGACCGTGACGCAGGCGGTATTGCATCGGCAGAGAAATACCTCCGGCATCTGGGTATTTATGCTTATCGCAAGCAGTTTTTGCTGGAGATCACCGAAAAGCAGCAAACTCAGTATGAGATCTCCGAAAAATTAGAGCAGTTGCGGGTTCTGGAAAACGGATATTCAATAATCACAGGAAAAGTAGATCATGCATGGACAGGGATAGATACTCCCGAACAATATGCTGAATTTGTAAAAAGATACATGGAAAAATCTTGAAACGAGAGGGTAAGGCACAAGCGATGGGAAATAGCAGAGATTTGCTGGCTAAAGTTAGTGATGTATCTACGGAAACGGAATATTTTTCTCCGATACCCAACGGTTATAAGAAAGGTAAGTGTCGCTACGTAATCGTCACGGGAACGGTTATGAGCGGCCTTGGTAAGGGTATATTTTCTTCATGCCTTGCCAAGCTAATGCAGGATAAAGGCTTGAAAGTTGCCCCCATTAAACTGGAAGGGTACCTGAATATCGATTCGGGAACGCTCAATCCGTTTCGGCATGGTGAGGTTTTTGTGCTCGACGACGGCATGGAATGCGATATGGATCTGGGGACATACGAGCGTATGCTCGACCAGAACCTTACGGGCAACAATTTCTCCACGAGCGGTCAGATATACAGCTCGGTTCTCAACAAAGAACGCCACGGAGATTACCTTGGACGTGATGTCCAGATGATCCCTCATGTGACCGGAGAGGTCAAACTAAAGCTAAGACGTCTTGCGATGGAAACTGACGCTGACGTTGTTTTTGTCGAGATAGGAGGAACCGTAGGGGACCTGGAGAACGCGTTCTACATCGAAGCAATGCGAGAGCTTGCCTATGAAGAAGGGCCGTCAAGCTGTTGTTTTGTGGCACTGACATACATCCTTGAGCCCAAAACTTTAGGCGAGCAAAAGTCTAAAGCCGCCCAGCTCGGAATCAAACAGCTTATGCAGACGGGTATTCAGCCGGACATCATCGCCTGTCGCGCCGAAAACCCTGTCAGCGAACAGGCTCGGCAGAAGATCAGCGTATTTAGCAACGTTCCCTTCGGACGTGTATTCAGCATGCACGATTCCGCCAGTATCTATACCATACCGTCCATGCTCCGAGATTGCGGCCTTGACTTTGAGGTCATAAGGCTGCTAAAGATCGAAGACAGGATAAACCTTCGTGAGGAACGAGGAGAATGGGCCAAGTGGTGCGATTTTACAGACAAGATCGGAAAAGAAAAGTACGATATCACAATTGGAATGACGGGCAAATACACTTCGGTTAGGGACAGTTATGCCTCGATACTAAATGCCCTCGAACATGCCGGTATCGCACTGGGATGCACGGTAAATGTAAAATGGATCGAAACCACAGACCTAAACGACAGCAACGCCGCAGAGCACCTCCAGGACGTTGACGGTATTATCGTTCCCGGAGGTTTCGGGACACGCGGCACTGAGGGGAAAATATCATGCATTAAATATGCCAGGGAAAACGACCTCCCATATCTGGGCCTCTGTCTTGGTTTTCAGATGGCTGTGATAGAATTCGCGCGTTCGGTTTGCGGCATAAAAGATGCAAACAGTTCGGAGATAGACCCAAAATGCTCATCAGCCGTAATTGATATACTCCCCGAACAGAAGAAAATAGAGGGTCTCGGCGGTAATATGCGACTCGGTGGAAGAGACATTGAGATTAAGAAGGGCACCGTTGCATGGAAGCTTCATGGTAAGGCTAAAACCGTCCGAAAACGCTTTAGGCACAGATATGAAGTTGACCCCAAATACATTGATATCCTCGAAAAAGCAGGATTGGTATTCTCAGGCAAGGCTCCGGGACATCCAATTATGCAGATTCTGGAGATATCCTCGCATCCGTTCTTTATGGGAACCCAATCCCATCCATGCCTGACGTCACGCCCGCTGAAGCTGGAGCCGATGTTTGCAGGTCTCGTTGCTTCGGGCATGCGTAAAAAATTCCCCGAGGATAACTTGCCCGATTGTATTGAAGCTGCTCAAAAGGTATGCTCCTAGTACTGTGTCCCAGCTAAAAATCAGGATCAGCTTGCTGCAATCAGCCATCCGCTGTGTTCGGCTCCATCGGCAATGCTACAACATTACCTGCTTCGCTGGCCTTGCGGCTGACTAATTGAGCTGGCGCTGAATCCAGAATTTTACAGGGGACAAAGCACTAGTCGTCCCCTGGGGAATATATCAGATGAAGGCAGCTGTTTATTTTCAGCGGAAGCGTTGCTCTATTTATCACCTTTTTTCTCTGAGAGCATTTCTTCCAGCGCTTGCATCATTTTAAGGTTTTCTTCCCCGGTTTTTTGTTCGAGTTGCTTTTCGAGCCTGGCATTATTCTTTTGACAATCGGCCAAAAGTTTCTTTTGCGCCTCAAGTTCTTTTTTCAGTTCGATGTTCTTACTGGCGACCAGTCGCGTCTGTCCATCAGTTGTACCGGATAAATTACTTTCCTCACAGCCGGCAAGCCATATCGCAAAAAATACCACTACTACAAAAAAACAATATCTCGAAATAGTATTCATTTGATCTACCCTTAATAATTCCTGTTTAACTTAGGCTCTGCCTGAGTTTATTACATTAGCGTCCCAAATGATTATAATATCTGATTGCCTGTAAGATTGTCAAGTGCTTACTGATCTGTTAGGTTGCGATCATGGAAAACCGAAAGCCTGCGTAGATAAAAAAAATGGAAGGTCCTGCCGTGGCATGAGAACCTTCCATTTCGCTAATCTGAAAAACCAGTTAACTGGTTCTATCTCTTCTTAGCTCTTTTCTTAGCCTTTTTCTTAGCCTTTTTCTTGGCTTTTTTCTTGGCTTTCTTCTTGACCTTTTTCTTGGCCTTCTTCTTAGCCTTTTTCTTAGCCTTCTTCTTAGCTACTTTCTTCTTGGCTTTTTTCTTGGCCTTTTTCTTAGCCTTTTTCTTAGCTACTTTCTTCTTGGCCTTCTTTTTCGCGACTTTTTTCTTAGCCTTTTTCTTAGCTACTTTCCTCTTCGCGACCTTTTTCTTGGCCTTTTTCTTTGCAACCTTCTTCTTCTTCTTGGCTACTTTTTTCTTAGCGGCTTTTTTCTTTTTTGCCATCGTTCAATCACCTCCTTTCGGCAATTAAAATGTTATAAAACATACACTTTTATTTAAGTGCTGTAATTATACATACTTATCGTCAAAAAAAGCAACATTACTTCATAAAAAAATTTGATAACCCCTCTCTACACGTGGTCGCCTTTTTTTGTTTCGACAGGGACATTTGTTTGTCACGACGTGATTTGTTTTCTCGTAAAGCGTTTTACGTTAAAAAGACTCTTATCGTAATTGTACTCGAAACCCCCTTTTCAGTGCAGAATTTTAGCAGTTTCTTTTTTTACTTATCATAAAAACATTGCGTAAAGTATAATATTATATTATTTTATATGTCATAACAACCTGTCTTTTAGGCATATTTTTCGGTCAAAAAAAAATTTATAAAATTATAGTTTTTTTCTTGCTGAACTGCTAAAATTCACAATAAAGCAACAACTTTCTGTGAGTTTCTTAATTAACATGGAAAAATCGATACTACTTTTTGGTGGCACTTTTGACCCTGTGCACAACGGCCATGTGCGTGTCGCCGAGGTTGCCGCAGAACATTTAAATGCACAGCAAGTCATTTTCATTCCTGTCCGAAGATCGCCTCATAAAAACTTTACTCCGCTTGCAGCAGACCATGATCGTTTGAAAATGATACAGCTGGCGATCGCATCTCTGCCAAATTTCACTGTCAGTGACTGTGAATTCAAAAGGCCCGAACCAAGCTATACCATTGATACCGTAGAATATTTCAGATGTCAGATCGAAAAAAATATCCGTCTTTATTGGCTCGTTGGTGCAGATGCAGTCCAAGATATCCTTTACTGGCATCGAATAGACGAACTTATAGACAAGTGCAACCTGGCGATTATGCAAAGGGGCGGTTTTCCGTCTCCGGATCTGTCACCTCTCGAAAAACAGCTCGGAAAAAAAAGGGTCGAAAAACTTAAGGCGGATATGATAAATACACCCTCAATTAGCCTTAGTAGTACCGAAATCCGGAAACGTCTGGCAGAAGGTGAGGATGTAGGCGACATGGTATGTGCAGAAGTTATGCGTTATATTGCCAAAAACGGCCTTTACGGTTGCCGATTGCCATAAAATAGCCGTTTTTTAGTAATCCGGAGGCGCAACTGCTCAAATGCCGCCAAAACGCGTAGACCATTAATCAGCCCTCATGCACCAAACATCGCTATAAATCATGGAAACTGCGGTTTTTAATTGACATGTCAGGTATGTAAATTATAATAGATATACTGTGTATCCGTGTTTTTCTGGACTGTCTGAATTAATATGTTTGATTTGTTCGCTGGAGATTTTTTAATGTTGCACAAAAGGTGTTTTTTAATGATGCTGGTCGGCATTTCAATGGTCGTTGTACCGTTGTTTGCTGATGAACTTGAAGACAATTGGAACGACTTTCTGCATTATACTGCCATAGGCCGCTACGATCTTGCCCAGGCATTTGGTCAAAAAATAATTGACAGTGACCCCGATCCTGTCTCGATGCTAAAAATGAGTCAGAAAAATCCCAACGGCTATCAAATCCTGCTAAAGATGCAGGCCCACAGCCAGGAGCTCAGGGATGTCAGCAACAAGATACTTGACATCATCGAGACCGGAAGGTACATGCGACGGATCGATCCGGTGGTCATCCTGCAGGAGATCGATCGTCTAAGCACTACAAGACGTGCCGAGATAGCCGCACAAGAGAGGTTGAAAAACGCCGGCGAATACGCAATACCATTTATGCTCGAGGCACTTGCCGATAAGTCCAGAGATAAAGAATTTGTAAATATTGCAAACGCACTGCCACAGGTTGGCCGTGATGCAATAAGGCCCCTGGTCGCAGCATTGCAGACCGAGGATCTTAAGGTCAAACTGGAGATCATTCGTGCTCTGGGTACGATAGGATACGGTCAACCGCTTGCATATCTGAAATATGTCGCCGAGAATGACACATCGGATCAGGTACGTTCAGTTGCCGCAGCGACAATAAACAAGATCGACCCCGCTGCTGAAAAGCTTCCATCTGCCGAACTTTTTTTCCAGCTTGCCGAGGCATATTACTGCCACGCATCATCTCTGGCTGCTACGCCCGGTGAAATCGCTAATATATGGTTCTGGGACGATCAGGAGCAGAAGCTAGTTCGTCGAGAAGTTGCGCAGGGGCATTTCAACGAATTAATGGCAATGCGTTCCTGTGAATGGGCATTAAGAGCCGATGAAACAACCGGCAAGGCGATCGCTTTGTGGATCGCCGCATTTTTCAAAGCAGAAGCTGCCGTGAGCGCCCAGCCCGTTTACTTCGCCCAGGGACATGCAGATGCAATGACATACGCAACTACGGCAGGGGCAGAATATCTTCACGCTGCTCTGGAAAGGGCCCTTTTAGAGAAAAACAAAGATGTTGCTCTTGGCGTTGTGGAAGCTCTTGCTGCAAACGCTGGCGAAAAGAGCCTTCTCCGAAGGATCGGAACAGAACAACCCCTCGTAAAGGCACTGAGTTTTTCCGATATCGCAGTTATGCAAAGCGCAGCAATTGCGATCGCCTCTGCCCAGCCGAACTCTGAATTCGTCGGAAGCAGCCTAATTATCGAAAACCTTGCCGAAGCGGTAAAACGTTCGTGTGTCAAGGAGCTAGGCGATGAACTTGCAGATATGTATGCCATACGCGCCGTAGATGTCATGCGTGATCTGGCATTATCAAGAAACACTGTAATAAACCTATACGAGGCTGTGCCGGCTCTAATCAATGCCACAAAGCTCGATTGGGGACAGATGCAGATAAAAGCAGCTGGGGTACTTGCATTGCTCGAAACACCAGATGGACAGAAAGCTATCGCAGAAACGGCTCTAAACGAGGCAAATTCGCTTGATGTCAGGAAAGAGACGTTTTCTGCTCTTGCAATTTCTGCAAAACGCAACGCAAATCTCTTGACACCGGGACAGATTGACCGTATGTATGCGATTGTAGCTTCAAAACAGGTTGATCCGCAACTAAGAAGCGAAGCTGCAAGTGCTTACGGTGCGTTGAATCTTCCCAGTAAGAAGGTTAAAGACTTGATCCTGGATCAGTCTGATAAATAATAAATGCCAAAAAGCCTTTTTCCTATTAAGTAGTTTTTGGCTTTGGAGCATTAAATTCTGTTGCGGGAAACGATATGCCTGAAAAGGATACCGGGCAAGAAAAAAGCGACAAGGATGAATGGAACCGGCTGGGACTGCGCTGGATCGGCGTTGGCGTTGAATTTGTGGTAGTTGTCGGCGTTTTCAGCTATGGGGGATACTGGCTGGACAAGATCGGTGATTCAAGCCCCGGCTTCTTGATTTTGGGATTCCTGTTCGGTTTCGCGTTTATGCTGTATACTATGATAAAGCGTGCCGGTGGGATTAAATGGTAGTGTTGTTATCAGGGTTCCAGTTACATACGGTTTACTCTGATTTGAATAGATTATCCGGTTTATGAAGATTTGGGATACTGGATGAGGCTTTTATCCGCCAAAGCGGTAGTATTGTGCCTGGTTATGGTTTTTATGTTTGCATTTGTCTACCGCATTTGTGAGATGCATAGCGAACAAGCCAGGCAGGCATGTTCGTTGGCCATCTGGCTAAATGTCTTTGCAGGTCTTATGGGCCTGATCCCGGCGACTATTGTTACCGACAGCGGAACGTTTACTTTTTTCATGGCATATCTTGCCGGTGCCATCGTTCGGGTGATCATTACGATCGCCGGAATCTTGGCAGTTATTACATTAGCTAGCCCGGACAGGGCATGGTTTTTGTCCATTGCCGGGACTTTCTATGTTATTATACTCGTTGTCGAAACAGCTTTCGGAGTTAAAGTACTCAGGAAACTGCAATTGAAAGATCAGGAGATCGTTCGGAAAGATGAACCTGTTGTTAGCGAATATGAACCCACTTGAGCATATTGCAAGCAGAGAACTGTTTCGCATCGGCACTACCGACTTTGTCTTCACAAATCATATGTTCATGATTACTCTGGCGGCAGTGTTGCTTGTGGTGGTCCTGCCCCTTGCCGTTGGGAAAAAGCTCATCATAAGGACGGGATTAGGCAATGTTGTTGAAGCCGTCTGCGTTTATATCCGCGAAGAAGTCGCTCGTCCTTTCCTCAAGGAACAAACCGATAAATACGTACCGTATCTCTGGACGATGTTCTTTTTCATCCTGACTCTGAATCTGCTCGGGCTTGTTCCTCTTGAAAGCATCATCTGGCTGTTCACTGGAAAAGCACAAACACACCTCGGAGGCGCTGCGACAGCCAATGTTTACGTAACTGGCGCTCTTGCACTGTTATCCTTTTTGCTCTTTAATCTCGCAGGTGTCCATGAAAACGGGCTCATAAACTACGTTAAGAACTTTGCCCCAAAGGTTCCGATTTTCATCCTGCCGTTCATTTTCCTCATAGAGGTGATAAGCTCGTTTATAAGGGTTTTCTCACTTGCAATACGTCTTTTTGCCAATATGCTGGCAGGCCATGTACTTATAGCTACCCTGTTGGGTTTTATAGTAATGTTCAAGAACTTTCCCGTCGCCACGGCTTCTATCGTATTTACTGTAATTATGAGCATGATGGAGATTTTCGTTGCTTTCCTGCAGGCATATATATTTACTTTCCTGACGACGATATTCATAGGTTTTTCCGTGCATCAGGACCACTAGGCCCTGATTTTAATAATTTGTTTTATAGTTAATTTTTGTATTTGGAGAATTGATAATGTTGGAAATTATGAACGTCCTGCCAATGATGCTGGCAGAGAATACAATTACGCTTGATTCGAGAGCATTCGGAATGCTCGGCGGTGTAATAGGTTGCGGTCTTATCGTTATTGGTGCTGCAAAGGGTATCGGCAATCTTGCAGGTCGTGCAACTGAGGCCATCGCACGTCAGCCTGAAATGGGTGGAAGGATTTTTACAACGATGATCATCGCTGCTGCTCTGATCGAAGGTGTAACGCTTTTTGCCCTGATTATTTGTATGCTAGCCGTTATTGGCGAGTAAATTTACAGTAAAGACGTTTAACCCATATGTCAGGTATGTTGAATATGCGTAAATCGGCAATAATTATAACGTTGCTTCTGCTTATATCGACCTGTTGTGCGTTCGCTTCCGAAGCACCGCAGAGTGATCAGGAGCAACCTGAAGTAAGCGTAATGGACCAGCTTTTCGGTGGTTACTTCGGAGAATCGATCTGGACTCTGATAGCTTTTGTAGTATTGCTGCTGGCCTTATCGAAATTCGCATGGAAACCGATGCTTGCAGGATTGCAGGCTCGCCATGAGTATATCGAAAAACAGATCGGTGATGCTGATAAGGTCCGTACAGACGCTGAACAGACACTTGCCGAATACCGTGCAAAACTCGCCGGTATCGACGAGGAGGGCAAGGCTATCGTTGCCGAGTATTCCAGAAAAGCTGAAGTTCAACGCAAAGAGTCCCTAGAGAAAACCCAAAAAGAACTTGAAACCATGAAGCTAAAGGCCCAACTCGATATCACTCATCAGCATGCAGAGGCCAAATCACAATTTTGGCATCAGGCAGGTGCTATTGTACTAAGGCTCGGCAAACAGGTTCTCTCAAGGGCAATGACACACGAAGACAACCAGCACTTGATCGATGACGCCATCAGGCGTCTGAAAATGGAAGAAAAGGAACAGACCACAGCCAGTAAATAAATGGTTCGAATAGGCCTATGAGCGAGATAATCAGACATGTTGTTCGAGAGATATACTGCGAGGTGCTTTTTGAGCTTGCCCAGGAGGCCGGTCATGTCGACGCCGTGAAGGAAGACCTCGAAGCTGTCGCACATGTCCTCAGCGAAAATGCAGAGTTCGCTGCATTGATGAGTTCGCACAATGTACAGGGAAAAGAAAAATCCGAAGTTATAAGAAGGGTCTTCAGCGGAAAAGTAAATGATCTAACTCTCGATTTTCTAAGCGTACTTGCCAAAAGAAACAGAATTACAAGTCTGATCGGCATTTCGCAAAAATATGAAACATTGTTTGACTTGCATTACGACAGGCACCTGGTAGAGGTTACTCTTGCTGCAAAGCCGGATGCAAAACAACTGGAAAAACTTCAGGATAATCTTTCCGATGCAATTAACGGCAGCGTAAAACTTGCCGTAGAGGTCAACCCTGAGATTATCGGCGGTATTATTATAAAGAAAGACGGCAGAATGATAGATAATTCCGTCAGAACAGCCGTAAAAGCGGCGATGAAAACTGTGATGGATAAAACCGGCATCAATGCCGCAAAAGTCGGTGAATCTGCCGTCTAAATAACAGGACTACAGAGAATGAAATTTGATATAACAGAAGTAAGCAGCCTTATCAAAGAAGAGATTCAGCGCTATCGCAGCGAAATTGACGTTGCAATGGTCGGACGAGTACTTGAGGTCGGCGACGGAATTGCCACGATCACTGGCCTCGATAATGTCATGGCAGGCGAAATGCTTCTCTTTGAAGGCGGCGTTGCAGGTGAAGCATTCAATCTCGAGGAAGAATCCGTCGGAGCTGTCATCTATGGCGATTTCAAGCAGGTCAAGGAATCCTCTCCTGTTCGTTCCACTGGAAAAATGCTCTCTGTCCCCGTAGGTCCCGAGTTGCTCGGCCGTGTCCTCAACGCTCTATGCGAACCCATAGACGCTGCCGGTGAAATAAGTTGCAAAGACACACGCCCGGTAGAAACCACCGCTCCGGGAATTGCTGGTCGGCATCCCGTCTGCCAACCACTGTACACCGGCCTAAAAAGCATAGACTCCATGATACCGATCGGCAAGGGCCAGCGAGAACTCATCATCGGTGACCGAAAAACCGGCAAAACAGCAATTGCCCTCGACACCATCATCAACCAGAAGGGCAAGGACGTCATCTGTGTCTATGTCGCTATCGGTCAGAAAGAATCAACCGTTGCCGAAGTCGTCAGAACTCTGCGCGAGCACGGCGCAATGGACTACACCGTCATCGTAACTGCTTCTGCATCTGAAAACGCAGCAATGCAGTACGTTGCACCATACACAGGCACTACCATCGCCGAACACTTCATGTACCAGCAGGGCAAGGACACCCTCTGTGTCTATGATGACCTCAGCAAGCACGCAAACGCATACCGGGAATTATCACTGCTGCTGAGAAGACCCCCCGGGAGAGAAGCATATCCCGGCGACATCTTCTACCTCCACAGCCGTCTCCTTGAAAGGAGCGCAAAAGTTACCGAAAAACTCGGCGGCGGTTCCCTGACAGCACTTCCGATCATAGAAACGCTCGAAGGCCAGGTTTCCGCATATATCCCAACAAATATTATTTCAATTACAGACGGTCAGATCTATCTCCAGAGAAATCTCTTCCTGGCAGGTGTAAGACCGGCAGTCGATGTAGGCATCAGCGTAAGTCGCGTAGGCGGTGACGCCCAGTCGGCAGCAATGAAAAAGGTGGCACCAAAACTAAGACTCGACCTCGCAATGTTCCGCGAACTACAGGACTTCGCACGTCTCGGAACCGAACTCGATCCGTCAGCACAGGCCCAGCTCGACCGCGGATACCGAATGGTAGAGATACTAAAACAAAAGCAATATGCCCCATTGAGCGCAGGCCAGCAGGTCATCAGCATACTTGCAGGTTCACGCGGTCTCCTCGACGACCTCGAAGTCGCAACAGCCAGTCACTTTATCGAAGAGCTTCTCTCATGGATAAAACTTGAGGCAGGAGAATATGTCGAACAGATAAATGAGACCGGAGAACTTGACGATGAACTCATCGAAAAACTTATCGATGCGATAAACGCTTTCAAAATGATTTATAAATTCTCGTTCGGAAAATAAAAAACTAACGACTAAAAATGGCCTCGACCCGTCAAATACTGAATCGAAAACGTGCTGCTGAAAACATCAGCAAGGTTACCCATACCATGGAAACCATCAGTGCTGTTAAATACCGGCACTACTATGGTGCATGGCGGCAGGGGCGTGATTTCTACGATGCACTTGCCAGGATGGCCTATCTCATGGTTATTGCCAAAGAACCGATTGACCATCCCCTACTTGCCGAAAACAAATCCGACACTAGCGCTCTGATCGTCATTGCAAGCGACCGCGGTCTATGCGGTTCTCACAATACGGGTATTTTCAGGCTCATCGACACCCATGTCAATCTCGCAAGGCGTTTCGGAAGAAAGCTAAAGGTTTATGCCAAGGGAAACCGTGTCATAAACTATCTAAACGGCAGGGGGGTTCAGATCGCCGAAGAATACACCGATTTTGACGAAGTCCCTTCACCCGAACAGGCACGTCAGATCGGAGCAGATTTTTCCCAGCAATACATTGACGGACAGATAGGCGCACTTTCAGTTGTCTATACCAGGTTTTTCTCGCCGGCAAGCCAGCGGCCACAGACCCTCTCTATTTTTCCCGTCGCAGAGTTGATCGACGATCTGACAACCCGCGCAACCGTCATCTGGCCATGGGAACTCGAATTCGAAGATTTTATGGTTTCGCCATCGCCTGTGGAAATATTCGACGAGATCGTAAAGATGATCGTAAACACAGTTTTGTCAGACTGTTTTTTGGAAGCAGCCCTAAGCGAACATCTCGAACGTGTCGTAGCAATGCGAAGCGCAACAGACAACGCAAACGAGATGATAGAAAATTTGTCCATGGATTACAACCGTGCCCGTCAGGGACAGATAACCTCCGACTTGCTCGATATAATCGGCGGCACATTCGGTTGATTTTTGAAAGTATGATATATGAACAAAGGTAGAATTATTCAGGTGATCGGAAGCACGTTCGATGTTGAATTCACAGCAGAGACCGTGCCGGCAGTCTATAACGCAATTACCGTAAATGTCCAGTTTGAAGGCGAAACCAAGGAAATCGTCGGCGAGGTTCAGCAGCACCTCGGTGGCGGCAGAATAAGAGCCATCGCCCTTGCCAGTACATTCGGCCTAAGGCGCTCGATGGAAGTAATAGATACGGGCGCCCCGCTTTCCGTTCCCGTGGGAACCGAAACCTTGGGACGTGTCTTTAATCTCCTTGGCGATCCCGTAGACGAAAAGGGCCCCGTAAAGGTCAAACAAAAATTACCCATCCACAGGGACCCGCCCGATTTTGTACAACTTTCTGCAATGTCAGAGATGTTCGAAACCGGCATCAAGGTCGTCGACCTCCTTTGTCCTTTCGTAAAAGGCGGGAAAACGGGCCTCTTCGGAGGTGCAGGAGTTGGCAAGACGGTACTCATCCAGGAACTTATCGCAAGGATCGCAACCGAACACGGCGGGTACTCTGTTTTTGCCGGCGTCGGTGAACGAACAAGGGAAGGAAACGACCTCTGGCTCGAAATGCAGCGAACAAAGATCGGCGATACCGGCCAAAGCGTCCTGGATAACACAACGCTCGTCTTCGGACAGATGAACGAGTCACCGGGAGCAAGGCTACGGGTTGCTTTAACAGCACTTACAATGGCCGAACATCTTTGCCAGGCAAGCGGAACCGAAACACTCCTTTTCATCGATAATATTTTCAGGTTCAGCCAAGCCGGCTCCGAAGTCTCTGCAATGCTCGGACGTATTCCCTCTGCTGTAGGTTATCAGCCCACCCTTGCAACAGAAATGGGCCAGCTGCAGGAAAGGATCGCATCGACCGAAAAAGGTGCCATTACCTCTGTCCAGGCGGTTTACGTACCAGCAGATGACCTTACCGACCCTGCACCGGCTACAACTTTTACCCACCTGGACTCGTCAGTGGTACTGTCAAGACGTATAACCGAAAAAGGCATATACCCCGCGGTCGATCCACTCGAAAGCTCATCGAGAATCCTTGACGTAAATGTTGTAGGCCAAAAACACTACCAGGTAGCCCAACAGGTACTTGAATACCTCCAGCGATATAAAGATCTCCAGGACATTATCGCCATCCTCGGCGTAGACGAACTAAGCAAAGAGGATCAGACTGCCGTCGCAAGAGCAAGACGTCTCGAAAGATTCTTCTCTCAGCCATTTACAGTAACAATGCAGTTTACTGGAATGGAAGGAAAATACGTCACTGCAGAGCAGACAGTAGAAAGTTGTGCACAGATTTGCGATGGAAAATGGGACCACATTCCCGAGCAGGCATTCATGTACATAGGCAAGGTAGAAGAAGTCCAGGAAAAGGTATAGAACGGAAAATATAAATGGTAGGTCTGTCAGCAGGTAAATTCAGATGCATTATCCAAACTCCAACCGGAGCTTTGCTCGATTGCAGGACCGGTCTCGTAGTACTCCCTGCCCATGACGGAATGCGCGGAATTTTGCGAAACCATGCCCCAATGCTCTTAAGTTTGTCGATGGGGATTGTAGAGGTAAAGGAGGTTATTGGTAGGGAAAACGCATTTTTCCTCGTAAACGGCGGTTTTGCCCGAATCAGTGAGAACCATCTCGTCATTCTCTCCGATGATGTCACAACCTTCGAGGGAATGGACAAAAAGCAGATCGAAGATACCGTTGCCAAGGCAAAAAGCCTTGTCGTCGCAGGTGCATACATAACAACCCAGACAGGAGAAGATGCAAATATCGAAAAAGCACGCCTGATAGCAAAAATGGCCCGACTTGCCTCTCTAGACCCCGAACACGCCTGATTTGCCAACTGCCGTAGGGTGAAAATAACAGATTAATTGCAAATTTGGCAATTTTGACCCCGTCAATCCGTCAAATTTGTTTGCAAATCACATACGAAGAGGGTAGGATTTGCTCTGTACGAGGTTTATATGGCCAAAGAGTACGAAAAAAAAGCAAATCAGCAGACCGAGCCTGTCGACAAAGACGTTGCCGATTTCGTTGACGGCCTCTCTGAAGAGCACAGAATGCTGGTTGTCCTGAAAGCCCAGCTATACGGCGGAAGTTGGAAGCCGATGCTGGATGACCTGGGCAATAGGCTGGCGGGAAAGCCCTACATCTTCAAACTCGTCAATCGAATAAAGGATGACGTTGACAGGATTGAAGAGATGCAGGCTTTTGAGAATGACCATGATGTTGATCTGGCCGAGTTTGTTTCTCTGCCATGATCACCACATGTCACTAATGAAATGTTGCGGTTTTTCAGGAATAAATTATGGCAAGGCGAATAGGTTTGTTTACAGGTTGCTTAGTACTGTTAGTTTTCGCAAACTTCACGCATGCTGAAAGGCAGGCTGATACATCAGAGGCTTTGGTTTCGCCATTGATACTTACCCAGGCAGGACTAAAACCCCTTTGGCAAAAGAATCTACCCCTCGAAAAAAATGAAAGGGTCAGCAAGATTCAGGTTACAGACAAACTCCTCTACGTCTTAACTGACCAAAACTACTTTTATGCTCTAGACCGCCAAAAGGGCACCATAAAATTCCTTGTTCAACCGGCTCCTTCCAAGCAACCGCTCCTCGGACCCACATTTTATAACGGCAAGCTGCTATTTATGGTTGGAAAAAAGCTGCTGATTCTGGACCCGGCTCTGGGAGGTCTGACGAAATCAAAACAGCTTGATATTATTGCCAAGAATGCTGCCTTTGCGCCTGTCAGAAATACTGAGATGCTGTATATTGCCAGCGCAGATAAGAGACTGTACGCTTTTGCCGCGGAAGACTACTCTCGAAAATATACTGTTTCTGCAGATAACGATTCTATGATTAATTCCGTAATTGCGGATGACGAATTTCTCATCGTCTCAACCCTCGCAGGAAACATTGTAAGTCTAAACCCGGAGGCCCCCGATCGCATCTGGCAGCGGGAGCTTGGAGGAATAAAGGCACCGCTGAAAAGAGAAGGCGAATGGCTATACGTTAGCACTGCTGATTCAAAAGTCAGCAAGATAAATATCGAAACCTCCCAAAACGGATGGCTTATGGATTTCGTTACAGGCGAAGAGCTAACAACCCCCGTAACCATCGGAAAACAGCTTATATATCAGTATGCCGGCGAAAAGGGATTGTATGCGATAGGAAAGGAGACGGGGAAAAAAGTCTGGCAGCTACCAAACGGTATCGGCCTGATGGCTGAATCCGGCTCAATCTCCTACCTTTTCGAAAAACCGGGCCGACTCGTTGTGATGGATAACAATAAGGCCCGCAAGCTCTACTCGGTCAATCTTGCAAATGTTGACATCTTTGCGAAAAACACCATAGACGAAAAAATATTCGTCAGTGACTCTAACGGCAAGATTATGGCTATCGGAACCGGAAAGTAAATCAATAGCGGTTAGCGATTTTTCGCATTTATATAAATAAAAATAACACATAGCAAAGGAGATCAGCTTAAAATGGATGTTAAGATAAAAACAGCACTTGTAAGCGTTTCGGACAAAACTGGCGTTCTTGATTTCGCAAAAAAGCTTGCTGATATGGACGTAAAGATCATCAGTACCGGAGGCACAGCAAAACAGTTAGCAGCCGCCGGTATAGAGGTTATAAGTATTGATTCGGTAACGGGTTTTCCCGAAATGATGAACGGTCGTGTAAAGACTCTCCACCCAAAGATTCACGGCGGACTGCTCGCACTTCGTGACAACACTGAACATGCAGACGCACTAAAGCAGCACGACATTACGCCGATCGATCTGGTATGCGTAAATCTATACCCATTCGAGCAGACGATCGCAAAAGAGGGATGCACTCTCGAAGAGGCCATCGAAAACATTGACATCGGCGGTCCAAGCATGGTCCGTTCTGCTTCAAAGAACAACAAGTACGTCACCGTCGTCACAAATCCTGACCAGTACGACACCGTCATCGAGCAGATGAACGCCAACAATGGTTCCACAACTGAAGAATTCCGCATGGACTGTGCAAGAATATCTTTCGGCCTGACCGCGTCATACGATGCCGCCATTTCGAAATACCTCAACCAGCGTAACGAAGTCGACTACCCCGAACGAGTTTCGCTTGCAATGCAAAAGTCCGCAAGCCTGCGATATGGCGAAAACCCGCATCAGCACGCAGCATTCTATAAGCTCGCAGACAGCGGCGAAGTAGGCGTAGGAAATGCAAAACTTCTAGATGGTGGAAAAGCCATCAGTTTCAACAATTTACTTGACGTAAACGCAGCCTTTGAACTCGTAAAAGAGTTTGACGAGCCTGCTGCCATCGTCGTAAAACACCTCAACCCCTGCGGTGCTGCAGTAGACGCTGACATTTGCGTCGCTTACGAAAAGGCATATCTCGGCGACGTCGTAAGTGCCTTCGGAAGCATTGTCGCACTAAACAGGAAGGTCGATGTCAAACTTGCGACAACGATAATGGAATCATACAGCCGCTTTGGAAAAGCTGCGGGCGCATCAGGCTTTTTCGCAGAAGTTATCGTCGCCCCAGGTTTCGATGCAGACGCGGTAGAAGCGATCAGGACTCTAAAGGGTTGGGGCAACAATGTAAGGCTCATGGAAACAGGGGCGATCGAGCGAACAAAGATCGATGATTCCGAATACGATGTTCGCTGTATCGTCGGCGGTATGCTCCTCCAGAAACGCGACCTCGTAGCATGGGAGCCTGAAAACCTCACATATCCCACCAAGGTTAAGCCTACACCCGAACAGCTAGAGGATCTGCGAGTTGCCTGGATTACTGCCAAGCACGTAAAGAGCAACACTATCACACTCGTAAACGGCAAAAAGCTTGTCGGCGTCGGTGCCGGCCAGATGAACCGTGTAGAATCCGGCCTCATCGCCTTCAAAAACGCAGGCGAAATGTCAAAAGGCGCAGCCATGGGCTCAGACGCATTTTTCCCATTTCCTGACAATATCGTAAACGCTGCAAAAGCTGGCGTCGCATGTATCGTTCAGCCAGGCGGTTCCGTAAAGGACGGCGAAGTCATTGCCGCCGCGGACGAAGCAGGCATCGCAATGGTCTTCGCAGGAAAGCGTCACTTCAAACACTAATAGTACTATCAGTGCATAGGTTTTTATCTTGAGCCCGTCTTTATGTAGGGCTCAAGTTTTTTTTAATTGAATTTAGCCCAAATCGCAGATATACTTTATAGTATGACTGATCTTGCTGTTCCAATTTCTGCTTGCGACCTAAGCGAGGCAAAGGCACAGATAGAACTTGCCTCGGCCTCCGCTCCGGACATACTCGAACTCCGTACAGACTACCTTCAATATCTGACCACGGACATCCTGGACGAACTTTTGGCCTTTACCGCAGCCAAAAACCAGCATGTCATAGTAACCTGCCGTGATAAAAAACAGGGCGGCCAAAACGATTATCCCCTCGACCTGCGTATAGCGATACTCGCCCGCGCAGCGGCAACAGGTGTCGATTTCATAGACTGCGAATACGAAAATTATCGAAATGATGATGTAAGTAGAACGATCCAACAGGCACTAAGCGACTCAAATACCCGCCTGATCCTTTCGGCCCACGATTTCAACGGCTGTTTCAAAAACATTGACGATCTTTACGAAGAAATGCTCACGGCCTCTCCAGAAGCGATCCATAAACTGGTTTATACCCCAGCCCACATAAACGACTGCTTTGAGGCATTCAAACTTTTAAAGAACAAACGATCAGATGCAATAGTCCTGGGCATGGGTCCACACGGCATCATAACCCGCATCCTCGCCAAAAAGCTCGGCGCCTTTCTTACATTTGCCTCCTTAGGCGAAACTACCGCAACCGCCCCCGGGCAGATCGCGATCCAAACCCTAAAATCTCTCTACCGCTGGGACAATATAACACCTGACACACGTCTTTTCGGAGTCATCGGCAATCCCGTTGCTCATTCATTAAGTCCCGCCATTTTCAACGCCTGTTTCGACAAACAGGGCATAGACGCCCTATACCTGCCTATCCTCCTTGCCGGCGAAAGCACGGAATTTGATTCGTTCATCGAAAACGTCATAGACGCCGACATGGATTTCCAGGGCTTCAGCGTCACTATTCCACACAAGGCACACGCTCTCGAATACGTCGAACGAAAGGGCGATCACCTCGAACAATTAGCTGCCGACATAGGCGCCGTCAACACCCTGAAGATAGGCTTCGAACACATCGTAAGCGGATACAATACAGACTACGCAGGCGCAATGGACGCTATCGAATCCGCACTTGCCGTTGGAAAGCACTCGCTCCACTCCGTAGACGTTGCGGTCATCGGCGCAGGAGGAGTAGCAAGAGCACTTGTCGCAGGCCTCTCGGATGTTGGCGCATCGATCACGATATACAATCGTACCCTCGAAAAAGCCATCGCTCTCGCCGAAGAATTCAAGTGCAAATACGCTCCGCTTGACAAGGCTCCCGAAACAACCGCCAGACTGATAGTAAACTGCACCAGCATAGGAATGCACCCCAATGTAGACAACAGTCCATTGCCCCCGGAAACAGTAAAATCCAGCATGGCCGTTTTCGACACAGTTTACAATCCCCTAAAGACAAAGCTGCTGCAATACGCCGAACAAAAATCCGCAAAAACAATAAACGGTGCAGAAATGTTCATCCGTCAGGCAATGGCGCAGTTCAAAATATTCCTCTCAACGGAAGCCGACGAACAACAAATGAGAAATACGGTCCTGAGCAATCTCCGTTCATGAACATATTTCGCCCGCATTTGCCAAAGAAATCGCCCCGACCGGCCATTTATTGCCATCAATACCAGTCTCACTAAAAAAACACGCGTTGATGCGTGGGTAAGTGCTTTTACAATAATAATTTGCTTTTTTCAACGCGGAATTTTATTACCATAAATGGTATAAACGCGTTTTTTACCAAACCACCGCCTTGTATTTCCCTGCGGAAGGGTATATAATCCGGTTTTACTAAAGAATATTTGAAGGATTTAAAAAATGGCTAAGGCAGAAAAAATCGTTCTCGCATACAGCGGCGGACTGGATACGAGTGTTATTCTCCCGTGGTTAAAGGAAACATACGGCTATGATGTGGTTGCCTACGCCGCCGAACTCGGACAGGGCGATGAACTCAAAGGGATAAAGAAAAAGGCCCTGGCAACAGGCGCAATTAAATGCATCGTCGGTGACCTTCGCAAGGAATTCGTAACTGATTACGTTTGGCCGATGTTAAAAGCGGGTGCCATCTACGAACACGAATACCTCCTCGGCACAAGCATAGCACGGCCACTGATCGCAAAGAAACAGGTTGAGATCGCCCACGCCGAAGGCGCAACCGCTGTCGCTCATGGTGCAACAGGAAAAGGAAACGACCAGGTGCGTTTCGAGCTTACCTTCATGGCACTGGACCCTTCGCTAAAAATAATCGCCCCATGGAAGGATCCAAACTTCGACCTGACATCTCGCGAAGCTGCTGTCGATTACGCAAAAAAACGAAAGATACCAATCGACCAGAGCAAGAAAAAAATATACTCACGCGACAGAAACCTCTGGCACATAAGTCACGAAGGCGCAGACCTTGAGGATCCATGGAACGAACCGCTTGACAATCTCTTCGTGATGTCAAAACCAATTTCAAAAACACCCAGCAAGGCCGACTACGTTGAGATCGGTTTCAAAGAAGGAATACCAGTAAGGCTAAACGGAAAAGCAACCGGCCCTGTAAAGATGGTCGAAGAACTGAACCACATCGGTGGGAAACACGGCGTAGGACAGGCAGACATTGTCGAAAATCGCCTCGTAGGAATGAAGAGCCGCGGCGTATACGAAACACCGGGCGGAACAATCTTAACCACCGCACACCGTGCACTCGAAAGCCTGACCCTTGACCGCGAAACAATGCACTACAAGCAGCACATAGCCCTAAAGTACGCCGAAATGGTCTACAACGGGATGTGGTTCTGCAAGCTTAGAGAAGCCCTCGACGCCTTCGTGGACACTACCCAGCAAAACGTAAACGGCACAGTAAAACTAAAACTCTACAAAGGCAGATGCACACTTGCCGGCGTTAAAAGCCCCCAAAGCCTATACCGCCCGGATCTGGCCAGCTTCACGATGGGCGCAGAATACGACTCGACTGATGCAACTGGTTTCATACGTCTGCTCGGCCTTCCAATGCAGGTAGCAGGTGTCGTCGACCGCAAGAAAAATGCACGAAAAAATAAAAAGAAGTAAAAGTAAAAAAAACGGTAGGGCGGTTGGGATTGATCGCTCTACCAGATAATGCCAGACAGGATGTTTAGAGATGGCTTTAGACTGTTCACGGAGGTGACATGGTTCCGTTGTGGTTTTATTTAGTTTTCATATTTGCTTTCGGCGCATGCATCGGAAGTTTCCTAAATGTTGTCATCTACCGCATCCCGCGTGACAAATCGCTCGTATCACCACCATCGACATGCCCCGGCTGCAACAAACTTATCGCCTTTTACGATAATATCCCAATTTTCTCATGGCTCATCCTCGGTGGTAAATGCAGAAACTGCAAAATGAAAATTTCTCCCCAGTACATAATGATCGAATTTTTAACCGCTGCGTTTTTCGTAGCCTTTTTCCTCCTAAACTTCAAATATGGCGACAAAAGATTCGAACTCCAGGGCCTCGCCGGCCTCGACGCCTTCATCAACGGCGGCTACGTCTTTTACATCATGCATATCACACTGATCGCTTGTTTCATCGCCGCATCAGTAATCGACCTGAAGCTTTGGATCATCCCGCTTTCGATCTGCTGGTTCGTAACCGCTGCCGGTCTCATCGGATCAACCATCGGCAGGGCGATAATAGGCCCGGCCTCTGCCGACCCCCTCATTATAGGTTTCTATCAGGTTGCACCATTCGACTCTGCAATCACAGCAATTCTCGGCACAGGCGCAACAGTTGGTCTAGTTATCTCGCTAATACTCCTGGCCAAAGGAATAATAAAAAGAAGTTACCCATACGAAGATACCCAGCAGGAAAACGAGCAGGAAATTACCTACAACCATAGAATCGAAATGCTAAAGGAAGTCCTTTTCCTTTCACCAATAATAATCTGTGCATTTCTGGGCTTTTTCGTATACCAAAAGGTTCCGCAGTTTACCCAGTTTTGGCAAAATTTCGCTCAAATACCCGCCGCAAAGGGCTTTTTCGCAAGCTTATGGGGCTATTTTATTGGTTGCGCAGTAGTTTGGGCAACAAGAATACTGGGAACTCTGGGCTTTGGAAAAGAGGCCATGGGACTAGGCGATGTCCATCTGATGGGTGCTGCAGGAGCAGTAATCGGCCCCGTTTTTGTGGTTATAGCATTCTTTGTCGCCCCATTTTTCGGTCTTGCATGGGCTGCGTACCAGGCATTTTTCAAGAAAACAAGGCAAATTCCCTATGGTCCGTTCTTGTCTTTAGCCGTATTTGCGGTTATGATTTTTCATAACTACTTCAGAATTTACATTGCCAATATCTATTTGTTGAGAGAAACCAGCTTTTAGCCAAAGGAGACCGACATGAAAAACCTGTATAACAGAACAATTCTAATTTTAGTTCTACTTCTAACAGTCATAGTACTTACCGGTTGTACGAACTGGGAACGAAAGTACGAAGACATCAACGTTGTATACGAAAATTGCGAGGGAAGGTTTGAAGAATGCCAGTCTGCTCTCGAAAAAGTTGACGCCGACCGGGCAAACTTGTCCCAGCAGCTTACAGAAAGCCAGAAAGAGATCGCCAAGCTTCAAAAGGAGATCGAAGAGGGCACAACAACCGCCGGCACGGCAAGCGGTTTCGGCGATGAGATGGACGTTAAATACGACGCCATCGCAGGAACCATAACCGTTACTCTACCAAACACCATCCTCTTTTCGTCCGGTGCCGTTTCACTTAAAAGCGCTACCAGCAAAGAGCTCGACCACATCAAGAGTGTTCTAAGTGAACGCTACAGTAACATGGACGTTGACGTTGTCGGTCACACTGATTCCGACCCGATCAAGAAATCCAAGTGGAAGGACAACTGGCAATTGTCATCTGAAAGAGCACTGGCAGTACTTAGATATCTCGTAACCCGGGGCGTAAATGTGGAAAAGATTCGTGCGGTAGCCGCAGGTGCCAGCCGCCCAATAGCTTCAAACGCTACGACCGCCGGAAAGGCAAATAACAGAAGAGTAGAAATTGTAGTACGGGCAAGATAATCCGTATCAGTTATTCGATACGAATGTTGCAAAAGACACGTTGCCCTTACTATCAATAGTAGTACTTATCGCCCCGTCAATTGCGGTATAAAAGCTTTTGACGGGGCGTTTTCCTTTATAGGCACTCTCGTACCGCCCCGCGCTGCAGCTTACAATGACCGTTTTCGCCCCAAGCTTCTCAACAAAATCCTCCACAAGGTTTGTCTTTGATCCGTGGTGCGGCATAACAACCACATCGACTTGAAGATTCGGATTTGCCTGCAGTATCGCCTCCTGGCCAAATCTCTCAATATCGCTGCAAAGCAGCATCTTCCTGCCCGCATATTCCAACAGCACAACCATCGACTTATCATTATCGCTGACACTTTCGTTATTGCAAACATCATCAGCCGGCCAAATGATCGAGATTTCCGGAAATTGCGAGGATATAATTTCGCTATCTATTCTTTTCAGCCCAAGCCCGCGATCTTCCAGACATTCCTCAAGAAACCTCGCCGACTGCGAACCTTCCACCGCATTTACAAACCCGTCATTTACAAAAATTGACGACACCTTACAACTGCCCACGATCTCAGGCACACCGTTTATATGATCGATATCGTCATGGCTAAGAAACATTGCATCAAGCCGACCGATACCCTTCGCTCGCAAAAACGGATTGACCACACGCCCCCCGCAATCGCTTTTCATCAGCGACCCCGCATCGAAGATCACATTACGTCCGCCTGCAAGCTGCACCACGATCGCCTGGCCATGGCCAACATCAAGACAGGTAACACGAAGCGTTTTTCTCGCAAACGGTTTATACATCGTCATAAAAAGAGATACCGCCATCGTTGCAAACAGTACTCCCATCACAACCCTTTTCACAACTCTGAGCCGGCAATACCAGAACCGTCCCAAAACCAGCCAAGCATAATAACAAACCGCAAGCCAAATCCCGATTCGCCCGACATTGACCTGCAGATCGTCAATACTCGCTATAAACCGTACCGCCAAAACCAGTGATCCCGCTATGGTACTCACTGCCATCCCCACAACAATCCCAACCGTAGGTAATAAAAACGAAAGCAGCACCTGAACAAATCCAAGCATCACAACGCCAAGAACAAGAGGAAAAACCAGCACGGTCCACACACTCGAAAGCAGCGCAACCGTCCCGAAATGATACAGCAATATTCCACAAGTCCCTATCCACGCAGCGATACCAACAGAAAGCAGTTGTCCTCCGCCTTTTATAATTCGCGCAAAAAAAGCACCAATCAAACCCCGCTTGCCTATCGCATCAAGGCGACCCCACCATCTCCAGATCAGCCAATACTCGATCCTGTGCTCAAAGCACATTATCGAAAGCACCGACGCAAACGAAAGCTGCCACCCCGCATTAAACAGATCGCAAGGTCGCCACAGCAGTAGTAATATCGCCGCCAGCGAAAGGCTGTTAGCGATATTTGCCCGCCTCCGCATTACCATTGCCATAAGAAATACCCCCGCGATTACCGCGGCCCGCAAACTCGGCGCACGCGTTGGGATAACAAGCAGATACACAACCATAAGAACGATACAAAAGATCGCACGCCACCGTTTCCCAAGTTGCATCAAATGGCTCAAACCCCACAAAAAACCAACAAGCATCCCCATATGCATTCCGGAAAGACTGATAAAATGTGCAAGGTTAGTTTTGCGAAATGCCTCATAAGTTTCTCCGTCGATGGCGCCTCTTTGTCCGAGAACAAGTGCCTCAACCAGCCCTGCACCTCTTTCATCGCTGAACCCATCCCCAAGAAGTCTCTCCGACAAAAATCCTCGCAGACGTTTCCGCACCCGCACAACAAAAGCCCCTCCACCTTTTTCGATCAATCTTAAACCAGACACCGCCTGCACCGATGCCCCCACACGTACTCCCCGATCCCGAAGGTACCTTGCAAAATCGAATCCCCCCGGATTACTCGCTGCACCAAATCCGCCAAGTTCGCAATACATCTCAACTCTGTCGCCAGCCTCGATTCCGCTGACACGTCCCTGCACCTGAACTCGTATTTTACCCCCGGCCTTCACCCAGCCTTCTTCAGAAAGTATTTCCTCGACCTCCATGTAAAAACTGCTTGTGGTCCCAGCGAACGAAAACTTCCCGAACTTCCACCCCTCAGTGGTCGAAAGCCGCACAGAAGTACACAAACTCCCGCGAACCTTCGCAAAAACCTCCTTTTCGCCAACAAGATGCGCAATATCATCGCTCTTAAGGCTGTAGAAATCCACCATACGAAGCCCGCCAAGTCCAGCAAACCCGATGCAGGAAATATATGCGACAAGAAAAACACGCCTTCGAAAATTTCCCCGGAATGCTGTTATACCGCACCCAACCCCGCAAAGAACAACAACGCTGAACCAAAACCACCCCGAAAAACCGAAATGCCACTGCAAAAGAATACCCGCGATCAAACCGGCGGCGCATACGATAAGAGGTGAACGTGAAAAAATGATTTTCTGCAGCGACCTTTCCTCCGAAAGGCGTTCATCGATGAACTTAAGTTCTTGTTCGATAAAATCCAAACGCTGTATGATCCTCCGCACTTCATAACCGCAAAAAACAAACCACTGCTACTGCTTGCTGCCTTTCGCCGGTTTTTCAATCTTTTCTTTACCGCCCATATAGGGTCGGAGCACCTCAGGTATCGTCACCGAACCGTCGGCATTTTGATTAAGTTCCAGGATCGGTATCAAAACACGCGGCGAAGCAATAACCGTGTTATTCAGCGTATGGCAGAAAACGTTTTTCTTTTGGCTGTTTTTATAGCGGAGGTTCATCCGCCTGGCCTGAAACTCATAAAACCTGCTCGCACTATGAGTTTCGCCATAGCTGTTTCTCGAAGGCATCCAGGCCT
Source organism: Anaerohalosphaeraceae bacterium (assembly GCA_030671565.1). Next base: position 2,079 of record DAOVIC010000002.1, on the reverse strand, counting down.
CGATATCGAACTTCTGCACCTGACCGCGTCCAAGGTCGCCGGTACAAACATTCACAACACGGTAGGGCAGTCCCATCGCCTGCATCACTGCCTCGGAATTCGCCAATATCTCCGCGTGATACTCCTTGCTCTTTTCCTCGTCGTTGGCACCGATTATAACCTGCTCGACCTTATCAAACTGATGTATCCGGTAAAGCCCCCGCGTATCCTTACCTGCCGCTCCGGCCTCACGCCGAAAACAAGTACTCATAGCAACAGACTTGATCGGCAACTGACCTTCCGTAAGCAGCTCGCCCGAATGGTATGCTGTAACCGGGACCTCCGCCGTTCCCACAAGGTTCAACTCGTCCCGTTCCATCTGATAAGTTTGTTCTTCCGCACCCGGAAAATACCCCGTCCCGCGCATCGCCTCATCCCGCATCATAAGCGGCACAGACATCGGCGTATACCCCTGTCCGACCATATAATCCATCGAAAAACGCAAAACCGCCCAATGCAAAAGTGCCCCATCACCCTTAAGAAAATAGTTTCGCGTTCCAGCCAGATTCACTCCTCGTTCGATATCGATAATATCAAGGGCAATTCCCAATTCAACATGATCTTTAAGCTCAAAGTCAAACTCAGGGATATCACCCCATGTTCGCATCTCAACATTTTCAGTATCATCGGCACCTTGCGGAACTTCATCGGCAGCCGGCTGAGGAACATCCATTATCAAATTGTCATATTTCGGCTGCAGAGCTTTTATTACTTCGTTAAGTTCCGCCTCTTCCTTCTTGAACCCGCCAAGCTTGGCAAGTGCACTCTGCTTTTCATTTCCCTCAAGCTGAGGTATCGATTTGCCGATAGTGTTCTTTTCGGTAGCGATCTCCTGAAGTCGCTGTTGCGCTTTCAAAAGTTTACTGTGACATTCAACAAGCCCGTCGATGTCCGCAAGGATATTCTTAGCCATCGCAGCATCTTTAAACTTCTGTGGATCATCCAATATCTGCTTAATATCGATCATAGCTAAAGCCCAAAAAAATTAAAAAAGCCTCACCGAAGGCGAATCTGTCCCTTTCCTCTATTCCCTGCCTTCTGTGATTATCAAAACATTATTCTGCCCGCCAAAACCGAAAGACTCGCTCATTACTGTTTTAACTTCGGCCTTTCTCGGCTCGTTCGGAACATAATCAAGATCAAGCTCAGGATCCCGATCGAACATATTCGCCGTAGGCGGCAGTATATTATCACGTATCGCCAGTACACAGGTAATAATCTCCGCACATCCAGTGGCACCGATCAGATGACCGAACATACTCTTAGGGCTGCTGGCCGGCGTATTTTTTGCATGTTCCCCAAACACGGTCTTGATTGCAAGCGTCTCGATCGAATCGTTCTCAGAAGTACTTGTCCCATGCGTGCTGATATAATCGATATCTTCGCAACTAACATCTGCATCTTCCAATGCCGACTTCATCGCCAAAACCGCGCCCCGTGCTTCTTCGTGCATATCTGTCACACGAAAAGCATCGCTGCTGCTTCCAAACCCGATAACCTCAGCAAGTATCTCAACCCCGCGTTTCTTTGCCGAACTAAGCGACTCGAGCACGATTATCGCTCCGCCTTCACCAAGCACGAACCCATCCCGGCTCGCGCTAAAAGGTCTCGACGCCGTTTCCGGACTATCGTTCCTCGTCGAAAGGGCGGTCAACCTGTTAAAACCCGAAACACCCAAAGGATGTATCATCGAATGAGCACCACCCGATATCATTATATCCGCCTTGCCGTTGCGAACCAGCATTGTTGCCTCTCCGATCGCCTGCGTGCTCGCTGCACAAGCAGTAAGACAACTTCGCGAAGGTCCCCTTGCGCCACTAAGCATCGCGATATGCCCGCCAGTCATCGTCGGCTCCTGCTCCAACTCGTACATTCCGTCCATCTTACCGAACCCAACCTCGGCCCACTTCTCCCAGTCCATCTGATTGTTCTCTTTGTCCCACCCCTTCGCCATCGCATCGAAGAAGTTTATATTATCGACAGAACCTTCGCCCGCACCGAGATAAACACCCATCCGCCGCCTATCGATACCGTCATCGG
>DAOVIC010000156.1 GCA_030671565.1 Anaerohalosphaeraceae bacterium | reverse complement strand
TTAGGAGGGATTCGAGAGTGTCTTTGAGGTGCAGCGAATCGGTAAATGCCCTTGCGACACCACTTAGTACCTCTACATCACGTGCCATTTTTTTTGCCATTTTTCAGTTCCCGCATATATATTTCCAGTACTGTGCCCGCAAAAGCACTAGATGCTGATTATACAATTTTGTATCCTAAGTTGCTCAGTATAACATAATCGTACTGTCAACACAAGTGGATTACAATTACGTTTTATTCCTGCTTACGGACCTTGCTTGTCCGAATAGATTACAGGGTGATCCAAGGCAAATTACGGGCTGAATCAGTGGATGGTTTGAGGTAAACTGCAGGTATTTAGGTCTATTCCGGCTGAGCTTTGGGTTCGGGTTCGACCTTTACGAGCTGCTTTAAGATATGTAACTGCTCGGCCCATTGCGTCCTTGTATTGCCCTGCTCGGTCTCGATAGCGGACAATTTTTCAAGGAGGCGGGTCTTTTGTGCATCGTCAATATCTGGGGAGATCAGATACTTTTGGATATCCTTGATGAGAATGTTTTCGACATTTAAGTCAGCTTGTTTGAGGTATTGTGCGATAAGTTCGGCGACCTTTTCGTAATCGGCATTTCTTAGAAAAAGCTGCAGGCTCATCGAGCGAAGCCTTTCGTTTAGGCTTTTTAATATTGCCGGTTTTTTTTCAGCTTCTGCTTTTTTTGCCGCCATTTCCAGTAGATTTCTAATCCTGTCCTCGCTGACGACACCTTCAAGTTTCTGTATCCATTCGACTACATTCTCAACAGGTTGCCGCTGCAATATTTCACGAATGGCGTGCCATGCTATCTCACCTTCTCCGTTACCTGCTATTACAGGCGAAAGCCATTCGATGTCCTGAAGTTCTCCAACCTGCCTGGCAAGGTCTATGACCGCGGATCTTATAGATGCACTTTCGTCGACGAATAAGCTTTGGGCCTTGAAAATTTTCAATGCCGCGGCCCTGTCGATGTTTATCAGCCCGTCAACTGCAGCGAGCCTTACTGAGGCATTTTCGCTATCTGAAAGGCCTTCAATGAAGTCGTCGTTGAAAAGAGCTGCAGCTTTGTCTCGATGAGTACCCTGAGCACAAAGCCTTGCCATAATGTGGAGCAATTCGGTTCGCAGAGTCGTGTCAGCTTGCTGATCTGTTCTTTTGTACCTTTCGGCAACGAGGTTTAGATACTTATTTATCTGTTCTTCCTGAAGTCCGTTAGGCTCAAGGAGCTTTCTGATGACTTCTGCTCCGGCCTTTGCGGGCTGTAACTGGTCCTCAGCGATAAATTTTTCGGCCCAGCTGAGTGTTTCGGTTCGCATGTTATCTGAAAGTGTAATTGAAGAACCCGGCGAGAAAGCGAAATAGCAAGCCTCGCCCAGCGATTCGAAAATAGCAAGCCTAACGTCTTCGTACTGTTCGATCTTAAGTTGTTCGAGCAACTTTTCGGCGGGATCGGTGTCACTGATCCTGGCAAGTATCCTGGCGGTCTGGAGCCGGACCTGGCGGTCTGGGTCGGAGATAAGCGACAGCAGTGCCGGGGTAAAATCGTTATCCAGAACCACTGTTCCTGAAAGCTTGGCAAATTTTTCAAGTGCCCATAGCTTTACTACAGCCTGATCGCCCTGAAGGCGGGCAAGGAGGAGCGAGGGTTTTTTTGAATCTTCGGCTATTTCATATTCGGTGTTTAATGCTGTTAAGTATAACTTTTGCCAGTGCAGGGTTTCCTGCTTTAGCCTGCGAACCTCTTTTTCCTGAAAGTCTACCCAGTCGCGTACGATCGCGCTTTGACTTTTAAGGCGGAGGTATTTTATGATCGCGTTGGCGTCCATTCCCGCTGGTATCCAGTATGGAAGTGCCTGTTGGGCGGCTTCGGCCACTGTTTTGTCTTCCTGATCCAAGGATAAAACGACAGTCGAGACAGCTTCCTTGTTTACGGGCCTTAGGCTTAAAGCGTATATGGCGTTTAGTTTTTGTTGACGGCTTGCGTCTTCGGCAGTTGTCATTTTTTTCAACTGATCGGCTAAATCGCTGTAATCGAAGATGAGTGTTGCCTCTGCAGCAAGTTGTGCATTCATTCCGCTTGAGGTTCGGAGTATATCGAGCAGTGGCTTTTTAAAATCATCCTTTTGAGTGATCGCCGTACGACTTGTAACGAGTGCCCTGCATACCGCAGTTTGAGCCGGGGAGTTGTCGTTTATGGCGAGTGCTTCAAGCAGTATCTGTCTTGCGTTGGGCTGGGGATGATGGAGAAGCTCAAGGGCAGCATACAGACGGTTCTGTTCTCCTGGTCCCATAAGCAGCGCGGTTTTCATTATGCTTAGTTGTCTGGTTGAACCTGCCTCGATCTCATGGTCAATAGAATTGGTAATATCCTCAGCGGCGCAGAAGGGGAGGGTTATAAGGCAGGTTATCAAAAAAATTGTGATATTCAAATTTTTCAACCGCTTGTATCCCCGCAGAATAGCGTGCGTTTACATATAGGACGTTTTTCGACCAACAATAATTCACTATATCGCAAAAAAATCGATTGTAAACAATTATCCGACAATTTTGGTGTATAAGCCGCTAAGTTGCTCCCCTGCTACATAGCTCCGCATTTATATCGGCATTTTCAGCACAGGTCTTAACATTGCACCGGGGAGTTCATAAGCAAATTACGGCGACAGGGTGTGCTGCAATGCTGATTTGAAATAACGAAGCCATTTCGCGCCATCTCTTCGACCTACAAAGCCGGATAACAAAAGCTGATGACCCTCGGTCGTGCCAGGCGTTTGTACTCGCCCATCCCCATCTTTACGGAAGTTATGTGCGTGCCGCCCTGAAAGACGATGTAATCGTCTTCTTCGAGGCTGCTGTCCATAAATGTGATCAACCCGTAAAGAATGCCGAATGGCGGTTCTGCACCAAGTGCACAATCTGAAAAGAGTTTTGCCATCTCGATCTCAGTGGCAAGCTCGATCTCGTCTGCGCCGATCAGTCTTTTGAGTGTGTCAAAATCAATTTTATACGAAGCCGGGAGTACGCACATGTGAAATACTTCATCGGCCTTGATAATCACTGGTTTTGCCACTTTTATTCCGGGGACATGCTCCTGAGATGCCATTTGCTGGGCCGTAAATGTGGGAAGATGATCCGAGGTCTCGTAATCGGCCGATATCCTGTCAAGAAATTCCATAAGTTTCATGGTACACCTCCGTGGAACCGGTATTAACTATTCACTACAATTAGCTATGGCGGAAGTTGGGTGCTTGTTCGCATAAATGTAAGAAAAGTATCCCCGGCTGCCGTTTTGCGGTGCTCTAATCGGGAAAGAGCATTTCCAGCGGGATGTTCTCTTCTTCGGTATTATCTGGGATCGGCTGTCGAGTGGGTTGTTCGTCGGGTTGGCTGTCGGAGTTAATTATTTCCATTAACAGCGAGCGGGCATCCTTGTACTCGTCGTATCGCTGCAGTGAGACTTTGGCGATGATATCGCATGTTGTGCTAACAGATACCACTGCTGTTGAATTTGGGGGGCCTTGAGGGCCGTTTAGCCAACCCATAAAATTTGTCTTTGAAACGGGCATTATGCAGATAAGACAGAATATGTACGAACAGGTGAGAAAAGCTATTATAAAACCGAGTACGGCGGAACCTGCGGTATCACATATTTTTGGAAACTGAAGGTCATATGAGGTAAAGAAACTTACTGCGATAATCTGTAAAAGTGCAAAAATCACGGCAGTTATCAGCAGGATGGAAATTGCCAGGTGATATCCATATCCGGCTGCACTCCTCTCTAACAAACTGATGATGGGCCTTGCGACCATTACACTAACGTATATCGATATCATCAGGTTGAAAAGGATCGCCCA
>DAOVIC010000130.1 GCA_030671565.1 Anaerohalosphaeraceae bacterium | reverse complement strand
GCTGCGACGATAAACGAGTCTCATCCGCATGATATTATGATCACGAAAGAGTCGCCGAACTATCATGGTTCGGAAGGGCTCGAATGAAATAGTTCTTAGTTCGTGGTTCTTAGTTTTTGGTGTCGGCTTCGTTGACGGCTTTAGATTTAATTATTGGGGTTTTTTATGTCTCGTGAAGTTATTGCAATTATTGATTTTGGCAGCCAGTATGGTCAGCTTATTGCCCGGCGTGTTCGGGAGCACAATGTTTATTCTAAAATATACCAGCCGAATGTAACCGCCGATGAGCTTGCCCGTGACGGCGCTAAGGGTGTGATCCTTTCGGGCGGTCCGGCGAGTGTTTATGCCGATAACGCTCCGACGTGTGATGCGAAGATACTCGATATGGGTGTCGGGGTTCTTGGCATTTGTTATGGGATGCAGATCGGCAGTAAGATACTCGGTGCGGATGTCAAGCCGGCAAAGAGCAGGGAGTATGGCAGGACGGATCTGAAGGTGACCGATAACGAGGGGCTGCTTTGGGGTGTGCCGGAGAATACGACCGTTTGGATGAGTCATGGCGATCAGGTTAATGAGCTTGGCGCCGATTTTGTCGCACTTGCTGAAACCCCTACTTGTCCTTATGCGGCTGTGAAACACGCTAAGAGCAGCTTTTACGGGGTTCAGTTCCATCCGGAGGTTACGCATACGCCGTTTGGCGGTCAGATACTGAAGAATTTTTTGTACGATGTCTGCGGATGTGCGGGCGATTGGCAGATGAGCGATTTTGTTGAGGAGACGGTCAAGCAGGTACGCGAGCAGGTCGGCGATGCCAAGGTTATCTGCGGACTTAGCGGTGGGGTTGATTCTTCGGTGACGGCGGCGCTTTTGCACAGGGCGATCGGCGATCAGCTTAGCTGTATTTTTGTCGACAACGGTTTGCTTCGAAAAGGCGAACGCGAAGAGGTGATCGCGATGTTCGGCGGACATTTCAAGATGGATCTGCATGTTGTTGACTGGGCCGATAAGTTCCTTGAGAAACTTGCCGGTGTGACCGATCCTCAGAAGAAGCGGAAGATCATCGGTGCAGAGTTTATTGAATCGTTCAAGTTCGAGGCGAATAAAATAAAAGATGCCGGATTTTTGGCACAGGGGACGTTGTACCCTGATGTGATCGAGTCCGGCGCGAAGGATGGAAATCTTGCGGCGAATATCAAGCTGCATCATAACGTCGGCGGTTTGCCTGAAGAGTTGGGTTTTGAACTTGTCGAGCCATTGCGTGAGTTGTTTAAGGACGAGGTTCGCAAGGTCGGTGAGTTTCTGGGATTACCTGATGAGATGGTTTGGCGTCATCCGTTCCCGGGGCCCGGTTTGGCGGTTCGTGTGATCGGCGATATTACCGAGGGCAAGCTTGCGATCCTTCGCGATGCGGACGAGATACTGATCGATGAGATCAGGGCGGCGGGGTTGTACAGGCAAATATCTCAAGCTTTGACGGTATTGCTTCCGATAGGTACGGTGGGAGTAATGGGCGATGAGCGCAGTTATGAGAATGTTATCGCGATACGCGCGGTTGAGACGAACGATTTTATGACAGCCGATTTTAGCCATATACCCTTTGAGGTGCTTGGACTTATATCGAGCCGTATTATCAACGAGGTTCGAGGGATTAACCGCGTGGTTTACGATGTTTCGAGTAAGCCGCCGGCGACTATCGAATGGGAATAGTATTCAAAAATTAGAATGTAATATTAAGGCTTCGTCCCTGGGCCGAAGCTTTTTTTTACGCATGCACGGAGGTTTTATGCGGTTGCTGGTTCTGGTTGTGTCGGTATGGATGTCGGTTGCGGTTTGCTTGGGAGTTGAGCAAGCGGTCGAGCCAGATGGGGCGAAGGCTACGTTCGTAAAGGAAGATGAAGCTTCGACAAAACAGGCATGCATGTCTTTTTGGACTGACGCGTGGAAGCTTCCGAAAATCATAATCGAAGAGGACAAGAAGCTTGTCAGCAAAGACGAGAATCTTTTACTTTTGCTTGGTGCAGCTGGCGGCAGTATCGCTTTGCATGCCGGCGGAGGTGACAGAAGGGTCGCTGACCATTTTGACTCTACCGGAAATCTTAATCCGGAAGTCGACAAGATCACGGATTATGTCGGCGGGCCGGGACTGCATTTTGCTGTGACAGGTTTGTGGTATTTGACGAGCGCAAGAAATAGCGACGATCTTAATCAGCAGCGTGCGTGGACGATGCTCAAGGCTTTGTCGGTCACCGGGGCTACGACGCTTGGGCTTAAGATGGTTCGAAATAACCGGACGCCTAATGATAAACTTTGGGCCTGGCCGAGCGGGCATACTTCCAGTTCTTTTACTGTTGCGTCTGTGCTTGATGAGATGTACGGACCTGAGGTTGGTATACCTGCATATTTAGGTGCAGGTTTTGTCGGTTACCGGATGATGGATTCGGGCGATCACTGGGCGAGTGACGTATTGTTTGGCGGGATATTGGGATATTTAATCGGGCATCAGATCGCCGGCGAGGATAAAAAACTTGAACTGGCGGGTTTTAACGTGATGCCTTTTACAGCTAATATTGGCAATGAAAATGTGATGGGTGTGCGGTTGACGAGGCGGTTTTAGGTTTTTTTCGAAAAGTTGGTTTTGAGTGTTTTATCGAGGGCTGGGGGTTGTATTTGCATTTCGACATCAAGGCTGTGCCCTAATCGAGTATCTAATTCATGTAAGTATTTATTATGGTCCCATAAAATTAAAAGAAATTACTTGACTATTTTGCAGAAAATTGTTACTATCACTGAGTTAGAGGTGTGGATAGGCTGTTTTTGGTTTTGGGTGAAACTGAGGTGCTGCTTTGCGAGCGAAGATAGATAATCAACGGTTCAGTGGGATTGTTCCGGTAATCTTTCTTGCGGTTTTTTTCATAACAGTTTCATCAGTTGCGTTGTGCGGGGGCAACGGGTATGCTTTTATGATCGATAAGAGTCCACCGGCGGGAGGTATTGTCACTCCTGACGTTGGTGTTCGCCAAACATCTCCCGATGAGACAATTCTGCTTAATGCTTCGCCGAAGACCGGTTATCGTTTTCTTTACTGGCTTGGTGATGTAGAAGATCCGACGAGAAATCATACAAGTGTTCAGATCGATTCGCCAAAGCTTGTTATAGCTGTGTTTGAACGGGTTGGTTATGAATCGCCGTCAAGTTCAGGCTCTGGTCCGAAAACGATGGTATCGAGTGGAGGTGTTAGTCGTGGAGGTGGTCTTATGGGAATGTCTCCTTCTCCGCCTGATAGACCGCCATATGACCCGCCTGACGATCCGCCATATAATCCGCCGATCCCTGAGCCAGCTACTATTTTCCTGCTTGGAGGTGGTTTGGCAATGCTGAATAAGCGGATCTGTTGACAGTTTCGCTTTCTATTAATAAGTCTGCTGAACGTGAGGCAGGCGCAAAAAGGCAGTCGGAATAATTTTCCGCCTGCCTTTTTAGTTTGATGTTGTCATATTTTTCTGCTGTTGTTTTTGCAGCCTTGCTTTTTTTCCCTGTATCTGGCCGGCTGGCAGTGCGAAGTAACCCAGCATCATTTCACGGACAATGTACCAGGTAATTTGCTATTTTCTATTGACTATTGACTATTGAGCCGTTTGCTGATACAAGAGTCGGGTATTGTTATTATGTTTTTGCATTGAAAGGCAGTTATATGCGTGTTTTATACAGTATTGGGGTTTTGGCGGTTGTGCTGCTTTTGGCATGGGTGGCGGACTTAATTGCTAAAAAAGTCGTTCTTAATTCGGTTAAGGTTTTGGTTAAGAAAAGCAAGACGTACTGGGATGACGTTTTTGTCAAGCATCACGTATTTACACGTATTTGCCATTTTGCACCTGCGATCATTATCTATGCCGGGGTGCCGTTTGTTTTCGGTGTTGAATCCTTTGGCTTTACGCTGATGTATAAAGCGTTGTATGTCTACATGATAGTGGTCGGCGTTCTTGTAGTTGACGCGGTATTTAATTCTATTGTTGAGATATATAACCACTTCGAGTTTGCCAAGCGTATGTCGATCAGAAGTATTGTTCAGGCAGTTAAGGTGACGTTGTATTTTTTGGCAGGGGTAGTTATCTTTTCAATCATACTTGACAAGAATCCGTCGAAGTTTATTACGGGGATGGGTGCTTTGACGGCGGTTCTGATGTTGGTCTTTAAGGATTCGATACTCGGTTTTGTTGCCGGGATCCAGCTTTCGGCAAATAATATGGTTCATATCGGCGACTGGATCGAGATGCCGAAATATGGTGCCGACGGCGATGTGGTCGATATTACGCTTACGACGGTGAAGGTTCAGAACTGGGACAAGACGATAACTACGGTACCGGCGTATGGGTTGATCACCGAATCGTTTAAGAACTGGAAGGGTATGAGTCAGTCGGGGGGCAGACGTATAAAGCGTTCGATTTATATCGACATGAACAGCATCAGGTTCTGCACTGATGAGATGCTGGCGAAGTTCAGGAAGTTTGAGTATATACGCGAGTATATCGATCAGAAGGGAAATGAGATCGGTGAAGAGAATGCGGCGAAGGGTATCGATTCTTCAAATCTTGTAAATGGGCGCAGGCTTACGAACGTTGGAACGTTCAGGGCCTATGTTGCAGCCTATCTTCGAAACCACCCGATGGTCAACCAGGACATGACTTTCCTGATAAGGCATCTTGAGCCAACCCCAAAGGGTCTGCCAATCCAGATATATGTTTTCAGTACGGATAAGGCCTGGGCGAACTATGAGGCGATCCAGGCGGATATTTTTGACCATGTCCTGGCGGTGATACCCCAGTTTGAGTTGAGGGTTTACCAGGAGCCTGCAGGGGCTGACTTCAATTCCGAGTTTTTTGTCAGGAATGT
>DAOVIC010000184.1 GCA_030671565.1 Anaerohalosphaeraceae bacterium | reverse complement strand
TGGTCAGGTGGATCAATTCGCCGGCAGTGATGGGGATCCTCGTGATGCTTGCGATGCTTGGGGTTTATATGGAACTGAATACACCCGGGGTTGGACTTCCGGGGCTGGTGGCGGTTATATGTATAGTGATAATAGTCGGCAGTAAGTTCCTGGACGGGATGGCCAACTGGGTAGAGATCGCCATATTTGCAGTAGGGATATTATTGCTGCTTATAGAGGTATTCGTTATACCGGGTTTTGGCATTGCTGGAATAACGGGTATTTTCTTTATCATCATCGGCGGCTTTGGCATGCTGGTAAAAAACGCTCCCGATCAATTACCTCTTCCGAGACCGGAGTTTGGAGGCTGGGCGCCGGTTCTGGACGGGCTTGTAGGTGTTTCGGCGGGGCTTGCGGGATTTGTTTTCTTTGCTATATTGTTCGCTAAATATATGCCGAAGATAGCGTTTTTGAGCGGTCTTTCGATCGAACCTGCGGCAAAGGGCGGCAGTAGACCGGTGAGCATGACGAACGAACCGGAAGATGAAGAAAGTAAATTCGAGGTCGGGCAGATAGGAATTGCAGATTCGATCCTCAGACCCGCCGGGCAGGCTAAGTTTGAAAATGCGATCGTAGATGTCGTCGCACAGGGCGAATATGTGCAAAAGGGCGAAGGCGTGGAAATTATCGAGATACGCGGCAACAGGGTTGTAGTAAGGAAACATACCCTTTAAGGTAATAAATTGACGCGAGTAAGATTGCAGCTTTTTGATCTAAAGGCACTTAGCGCAAACAAACGGAAAATTTAATTGAGAGTACTGTGAAATGTGGCTTGCACTTGGCATAATATTGATCGTAACAGGGGCGTTTCTGCTTGTGCTTGAAGTTTTTATTCCGAGTTTCGGACTGCTTAGCTGTTGTGCGATCGCTTCTATTGTCGCAGGAGTATGGCTTTTCTTTAAGGTAAGCGTTGCAACAGGTTGGATCGGCGTGGGTATCTCAGTGGTTCTTGTGCCGGTGACCTGGATAATCGCGTACAGGATGCTGCCGAAAACACGCTTCGGCAAAAGTGTTATTCTAAAGGGCCCGCAAAGAGACAAAGGCGACGCGATCGCAGATACAGATTCGCTGAAAGAGCTTCTGGGTAAGACGGGCGTTGTTGTTTCGCCGCTTCGGCCGGTTGGAATGTGTGAATTTTCGGGCACCCGTTACGAGTGCGTTGCGGAAACGGGGTTCGTTGAAAAAGATATGACAGTCAAAGTGATACACGTTGAGGAAACTCAATTAACAGTAAGAGTTGTCGAAGATAATAAATAACGAAAGGGATTAGCATGAATTTGAATACACTTACACTGGCAGTGATAGAAAAACCCGTACAGGTCGGACTTATTATAATTGGATTGATCATTGGCCTGGCCTTTATACTGCTGATCCTTGCGTATGGACGTCTGTGGCTGCAGGCATGGCTTTCGGGCGCACGTGTTACGATTGCCGAACTTATCGGGATGACACTTAGAAAGGTCAACGCACGTTCTATCGTGCTGAGTCGGATCACCGCAATTCAAGCCGGTCTTGATCTTAGTCAACGCGAACTTGAAAGTCATTATCTGGCAGGGGGGCGCGTGCCTAACGTTGTCCGTGCGCTCATCGCTGCCAACAGGGCGAATATCACATTGACATTTCAAACTGCAACGGCGATCGATCTTGCAGGCCGTGATATACTCGAAGCCGTCCAAACAAGTGTAAACCCCAAGGTTATCGATTGTCCGGATCCGAGCAAAGGACGGAGCACAGTTGACGCCGTTGCCCAGGACGGTATCCAGCTTAAGGCGAAGGCGCGTGTTACCGTTCGTGCGAACATCGACAGGCTTATCGGCGGGGCGACGGAAGAAACTATCATCGCACGTGTCGGCGAAGGTATCGTTACGACGATCGGCAGTGCTGTAAACCATAAAAGCGTGCTTGAAAATCCGGACAACATTTCTAAATCGGTTCTTTCAAAGGGGCTTGATGCCGGGACAGCGTTTGAAATACTCTCTATCGATATCGCCGATATCGATGTTGGCGAAAACATCGGGGCTCAACTGCAAAAAGCGCAGGCATATGCGGACCAGGAAAGAGCAAAGGCTGAGGCGGAAAAACGCAGGGCAATGGCTGTGGCAAGGCAGGCGGAAATGAAGGCCCTCGTCCACGAAAACCGTGCCAAAGTGGTGCTCGCCGAGGCTGAGATACCAAAGGCAATGGCAGAAGCATTCAGGAGCGGTAATCTCGGCATTATGGATTATTACAAGATAAAAAATATCCAGTCCGATACATCGATGCGTAATACGATCGCAGAACCTCCAAAAAATCAGGAATAGGATAGTCCGACATGAATGACCTGTTTGAATATATTCTCGCTGCGGGCCGAAAAAAACCCAACGATTTCAGTTGGGTCGTACCTATAGTATTGGTGCTTTTTTATGGTCTGGCAGCGATTGCACGCATATTTAATAAGTCTGATCAAGAGCAACCCGAACCAGAGGAAAAAGAACAAAACGAAGAAGATCGTCAGATATCCCCGCGATGGCAAGAGCAGGCATTGCACAAACAACAACTTCGCGAGGACAGACTCCAACGACGCCAAACGCGTGACGAAGAAAGGCATATAAAGCAGCAGCATATTGTAACGCATGACATCGAACCGCATGAAGAAGATGTCTTTGAAGCCGAAGAGATCGAAACCGAACGGCAAAGAATAATGCGTGAGATGATGGGGCAGGTTTTTGGTCAGACTGAAAAAAGACGCAAACCCGTAACACGCAAGCCGGTGCATAAAGAACC
>DAOVIC010000188.1 GCA_030671565.1 Anaerohalosphaeraceae bacterium | reverse complement strand
TTATACTCTCGGCATGCTCAAGAATACTTTCGGCAAGCCTTGTCGCATCCGTTGGGCTATGCTGATCGGCAACAAGCTCGATGTTCCTGATTACGCAATGCAAAAGTTTATTAACAATACGGTTAATCGCTGCGTCCATAGCATCTTTACAGCCGGCACCTTCCCGCTCGCCCACAAAAAACTTTTCCATCTCGGCTTTTTGGATCTTTTCAAAGGTATGTTTCATTTTTCCTATCAGGGGCCCGATATCCCGCGTCGCGAACCAGTCCATAAACTCAGCGACGCCCTGACAAATAAACTCCACAGCCTTTTCAAGATCACCTTCCCGAAGCTTAATATTTTCCTCGATCACCTGCGACAGATCGTCAATACTGTACAGGTACACACCCTCAAGTTTATTGATATCCGGGTCAAAACTCCGCGGCACTGTAATATCAACCGCAAGCAAAGTCTTCCCGCGCCGTTTAGACATTATCTTAGAAAAACTCTTCCTGTCGAAAAGATACCCGTCATTAGCAGAAGCGGCAACAACAATATTCGCCTCGAGAAGTTCGCTTTCAAGCTCACCCCACCCAGCCGCCTTAACCCCGTGCCGTAAAGCCACGCTGCACCCGCGATGCCGCGTCCGGTTGACAACCGTAATATCACTGCATTTTATATGACAGAAGTGCTCGACAAGCAGCTCACCCATTTCACCGGCTCCAAGAACGACGATCTTGGAAGACTTGATGTCATCGAACAACTGCTTTGCAAGATCAACCGCCACACCTGCGATACTCACACGACGGCTGCCTATCGAGGTATGCGTAAACACCTTTTTGCTTACCGAAAAAGCATTATGAAAAAGATGATTGAGGATCTTTCCCGTACTCTCAGCATCGCAGGCAATACTGTAACTTTCCCTAACCTGCGAACTGATCTGGTTTTCTCCTATGACCATACTGTCGAGGCTGGAGGTAACCGTCAGCAAATGCCTGACCGCCTGCTGATCCCGCATAACATAGAGATGCTTCCTGAACCCATCAAAATCGACTCCGCGCAATTCGGCCAGAAAGGCTGCGACATCATCAGGTGACAGCTCCGACGATTTTTCCACCGCAGCATACAGCTCCACCCGGTTGCATGTTGACAGAAGAACAAACTCGCCATTCGGATATCGCCGCTTCAACCGTTTCAAGGCATCTGAAGACGCTTCCGAGTTAAACGCAAGCCGCTCACGCACTTCAACCGGAGCAGTCTTATGATTAAGGCCAACAAGCAGAATATACATTATTGCCGGCCCTCCAGATTAACCCCGTCAAAACGACGCCCGGAAAAATCATGCTCGCTGCTGCAAAATAATGTCGTCCCGATTATAGAAAATATAATTAAAAAGCACGCTATTAAAGTCATAACGGCAACGCCACGACCCCTGAACAAAAGCTGACGTAACATAACAACGACAGCAAGCAGCAACCACGCTACGATCACAAGTATTACCTTCGAGTCAGTGATCCAGTCATGAAATGACAATGAAATTTCCGGTGAGGTAACTATCGCAAGGCCAACCCCGCTCATCAAACCAAAGGACAGAAAAACAAACACCGTCTTTATACCGATAACATTAAGAGCCTCGAGTTTTTCGATATTCGGCACCTTACCAATGACCCTGCCGATCTTTTTACGCTTAAGATTTCGACGCGTAAGCAGAAAAAGAACTGCCATAGAACCCGAAAAAGCGATCGCTGCACCCGAAAAAGCCATCGAAAGACCATGCAGAACAACCCACGGTGTCTTGGCCGGAACCTGGATTTCAGATGCCGGTGAGGCGACAAAAGCCGAAAGAACGACCAAACCGAAAATAAACCAAACCATGATCGACAAAAACCACACATACCGAACCGTTATGCTAAGAAAAAGAAGCGTCAAACTAAACACGATAGAAATTACGATCATAGACTCAAACAGACTTGTAAGAGGGATCGATCTGATCGCCGCCGCCCTGAGCACAAGAATTGAAAATTCAAGCACCACTGCAAATCCGACAAGCGAAATAAGCATGATCCGGTACCGGTCACCTGATCGAAACAGCTGAATAAATGCCAATATCGAACAGGCAAGATATACAGCTGCCGCGACAAGGAATATATTTCGCTCTACAACGGGCAATTGCAGCATTTTTAAGCACCAAAAAAACAATCGTAAATTTAATAAAGACCCCCGCCCCGAAGGTAAACCAGGCATCCTTAAAGTAACGGCAAACAAGCCGACATTGTACTAAACCCGCAAAAAAACATCAACCCCGCTTATCTTATACACGAAAACCCCGAACTAGAATAACGTACGATATAACCTTTACGAAAAGCAGTAAGCTGCCGGCAAATCCTTTTTTGGCCGCAGGTGGGCTGTTTTTCAGAATACCCACAAAAAAATGTTGCTTAGTCGGCATAATGGCGTAAAATGCCCAATCTTAAGCTGTTTTTGATCATGGCAAGGAAGAAAAAGCCGACCAGAACCGAAAAAATCCGGTTTTAAACCGAATGCAGCCCAAATGGCATCGAATAACGGTGGATGTAGCTCAGCTGGCCAGAGCACCAGGTTGTGATCCTGGGGGTCGGGGGTTCAAGTCCCCTCATCCACCCTT
>DAOVIC010000203.1 GCA_030671565.1 Anaerohalosphaeraceae bacterium | reverse complement strand
TTGGCTTGGCGGTCTTTTTGAAAAGATCGTTAACGAACCGTCTATTATGCCGGGTTATTACCGGGGTTTTATAGCAACCGAGGGCCTTGAACGGACGGTGTGTGATTACATTTCAGGAATGACGGACAGGTACTGTAAGCTGCAATTAGATCGCCCCTTATAGCGAGATTGATATTATGAATTTCAAGCCGGTAAGGCGGTTGGTTTTGGGTAAGTTTTCATTCGTCAGGTTGATCCGCTCGGCGGTTCTGATTTATCTGTCGCTTCTTGCTTTCGTGTTCCTTTTTTCGGACGGGATGATATTCCTGCCGCCCCGCCCAAGCTATGGCGATAGTGAAGAAGTTATCAAGATAGCGACAGCAGATGATGTTCAGATCGCGGCGATTTATCTTATTAATCCCGCCGCCGAATTTACGATATTCTACAGCCACGGCAATGCCGAGGATCTTGGCACTGTCCGCTGGGTACTCGAGCAGATACGCGACAGGGGCTACTCGGTTTTTGCATACGATTACCGCGGCTATGGAACAAGCGGCGGCAGGGCCTCGGAGAAGGGTGCATACCGTGACATAGAAGCGGCTTATGATTATCTGACGAGTGAACTGGGTGTGGATGGATCAAAAGTGATCCTGATGGGCCGCTCGGTCGGCGCGGCTATCGCATTGGATTTTGCAGCCAGAAAACAGGTAGCCGGCCTAATACTTGAAAGCTCATTTCTTACGGCCTTTCGAACGGTAACACGTATTCGGCTTACACCTTTTGATAAGTTCAGGAACATCGATAAGATCGCCCAGGTCGGCTGTCCCAAGTTGTTTATACACGGCAGGGATGACAGTATTGTGCCTTTTGCTCATGGCAAGAGACTGTTCGAGATGGCAGGTGAACCGAAATTGAACCTGTGGGTGGACGGGTTGGATCACAACGACGACATACCGTCGATCGCCGGAGAAAGCTACTGGCAGGCGATAGATGATTTTACAAAAACGATCAAGATTTTTGGAGAAGAAGGGGAATGATTTTTTTTTGGGCAACAAGTTCTATAGGTATCTGGGATCGGATCGATGATAGAGGTTACTAATAATATTGTGATCGGTGAGGACCAGTTGCGGTTTGTTTTCAGTCGCTCCAGCGGACCCGGCGGCCAGAATGTTAACAAGGTCAACTCGCGGGTTACCGTCTTTTTCGATGTTGCCAACTGCCCGAACCTTTCGGAAGGTCAGAAAAAAAGGATCGCCGCCAAACTCAAAAGCCGTATGAGCAAGGACGGCGTTCTGCATGTCCATTGCCAGAAATATCGAACGCAGGGCGAAAATCGTGTGTTAGTGATCGAACGAATTGCTGGCTTACTGCGTAGCGCGTTAGTGCGGAAACCGCCCCGGAAGAAGACACGTATGCCCAGGGCCGCGAAAATGAAGCGGCTTGAAGAAAAGAAGCGACGAGGGGATATTAAAAGACTTAGGGGTAAGAAAGTTACCGATGACCGCTGAGGTCAAATCGTGCGGTTGCAAAGGGGAGGATTTTCTGGTATAAGACATGCCTGTCTGCTGTAGACGGGAATAGGTGTGTTTTTGGAAGGTTTTTTACTGATGGAATTGTCGGAACTTAAAACAGCTATTAGGGATTTAGAGGCTCGGGTTGATCGTATCCGGGAGTGGCTTTGACTTGCCCGGTAAGATCGCTTTACGCGCCGAGTACGAAGAGAAGATGTCCGTTCCGGGTTTCTGGGACAATCCTGATGCTGCCAAGACGGTAGTTGCCGGGATAAGTGCGGTAAAGACCATCATCGATCCGGCAGAGGAGATCAAGACAGCGGTTGGTGATCTGGGGGAACTTTTTGAACTTGCCGAGGAGGAAAACGACGAAGAAACTCTCGCATCGCTTGAAGATGATCTCACAGCGATTTCAAAGAAATGCGATAAGATCGAAGTCGCCGGTATGCTCAGCGGGCCTGACGATATGCGGGGTTGTTTTTTCAGTATCCACGCAGGCGCAGGCGGCACGGAAAGCTGCGACTGGGCGAATATGCTTTTGCGGATGTACACGAGGTATTTCGAGCAGGGCGGGTA
>DAOVIC010000074.1 GCA_030671565.1 Anaerohalosphaeraceae bacterium | reverse complement strand
GTGAAGTTAAGGCTGCAGGTAAAGTTCTCAACTCAGATGAGATCAAACAAATACTTACATAAGTAACTCAAACTGACCGATCGGCCAGTTTGAAAATGCAAAAATTAAAAATCAAAATTGATGGTTAAACGGATATTAGCACAAACAATTTTGTGGAAAGGATACGGTTATGGCTCAGGGAAATACTTGTGGTTGTAGTGGCGGGCCGACATTGCTTTTTGCCTGTTCAGGCGCCGCTGACGTTGGGGAAATAGCAGATCAGGCGGCTCGGAAGATGACAAAAGAAGGTATCGGTAAGATGTTTTGCCTTGCCGGAATCGGCGGGCGCATCGGCGGCATCATGAAAGTAACCGAATCTGCCGAAAGAATTCTGGCCATTGACGGCTGTCCTTTGAACTGTGTAAAAAACAGCCTCCAGCAGGCCGGATTCGATCAATTTGATCATTTGCAACTCGCTGATCTGGGCCTGGAGAAAGGCAGCAGTTCGATTACAGACGAAAATATCAGCAAGGTTACTGCCAAAAGCACGGAAATGATGTCTTAAATATTTAAGCGTAATTGAGCAGCCAAAAAATATGGCGAACTGTATGTGTTCTCTTAGTGAGTTTTGGCTGTCTCAGTTAAACTGATGCTAATGAGAGAGTGTTATTGGAGATCTGTTATGAATATCAAAAAGGTTTTTACGGTTTTGCTGTTGGTTTTTGTTGTCGGCAGTGTTGGGTATATGGTCGTCAATGAAAAAGCGGTGGAGGTCGATGTCCAAGAAGAAGCGGCGGCGGTTGATGAGGCTGCTTTGGCGGCGGAAGCGGATCCGGAAGTTTTGGCGGATGAAGTGGTTGGCGAGGAAAGGCAGGTTGTTGTTTATTATTTTCACGGTGATGTGAGGTGTCCTACGTGCCATAAGCTGGAAAGTTATGCTAAGGAGGCTGTCGAGACTTATTTTGCAGATCAGGTTGCCGCTGGTCAGTTACAGTGGCGGCCGGTTAATGTCGACAAGTCTGAAAATACGCATTACATCAAAGATTATCAGCTTGTTACAAAATCTATCGTTCTTTCCGAGGTTGTCGGAGGCGAAGAGAGCAAGTGGGAAAATCTCGATCAGATATGGAATCTGGTAAGGGATAAAAATGTTTATGTTGAGTATATCCGCGAAGGTGTTTCAAGTTTCGTCGGGGAAAAATAATTTAAAAATGGGCAAAGGCAGAAGCGGTGGTTTCGCCTTTGGCGAGGGAGTATTTATTGTTTTGAGAATTATATTGGACAGTAGTGATGAGTGAATTACTTTTGGCGATTTTGAGTGCTCTTTGGATGGGGATACTGACTTCTATCAGTCCGTGTCCGCTTGCGACTAATATAACGGCGATCTCTTTTGTGGGTAGGAAAGTAGATCGGCCCGGTTATGTGCTGCTTACCGGCGGGCTTTATACTTTGGGGCGGGCTTTTACTTATGCAGTTTTAGGGGTGTTGATAGTTGGGAGCCTTTTGTCTATGCCGGTTTTGTCGCATTGGCTTGGCAAGTACATGAATAAGCTGCTTGGTCCGATCCTTATAGTTGTGGGTATGATGCTGTTGGGTATGCTTGAGTTCAATTTGAAAGGCAGCGGTATAGGCCAATGGTGCCAGAAGCGAGCGGAGAAGTTCGGCTTGGCAGGGGCCTTTCTGCTTGGTGTTATTTTCGCGTTGTCTTTCTGCCCGGTGTCGGCTGCGTTGTTTTTCGGCAGTTTGATACCATTGTCGGTGCAGCATTCTTCACCGGTTTTATTGCCTTTGGTCTATGGTGTCGGGACCGCTCTTCCGGTATTTTTCTTTGGGGTGGTGATAGCACTCGGGGCAAATTCGCTTGCGGGGGCATTTCATAAAGTTACACAGTTTGAGAAGTGGGCAAGGCGTATTACCGGCGGCGTGTTTCTTGTGGTAGGTGTTTATTTTACTTTACAATATACTATTGGCATATTGTGAGTTTGGGGGACAGGGGCAATTTAGGTCTTTTGGGGGAGACATCCTGCGGGTGCAGTTGCAGGCAAAGGGTGCTTTGTTTTCGGGTATAGAACCAGCGGCGTTGTTTTTAGGGACTTTTTTGTGAGTTCTTGTTGACACTGCGGTTTTGTTGTGTAAAATGCTTGTCATAAAGGATTTGTGGGGTTGGTGTGGCCGTAAAGTGAAAGGGATTGAGCGATGGCTAAACTTACACTTTCATCTTATATTCGAGAAAATCTGGATAATATCAGCGATAGCAATGAACCGGGGCCCTATGTTACGATCTCGCGTCAGTTTGGTTGTGACGGGTATGCATTGGGTGATTGTCTGCTTGAAAAGATCAACAGCCGTGAGGGCGAGGGTGATTGGCAGCTTTATAAGAAGGAAATTCTTAAGCAGCTTGCCGAGGATACCGGTCTTGCTGAGGAAGTTATCGAGAAGGAGCGGGTTGCCAAGCCTAGTTTGCTGAAGGAGTTCTTTCGGGGGGTTCGCCGCAATAACATTCCTGGCGGTTACGAAATACGTAATAAAATAACGATGATGGTGCGTACTGTTGCGTTTGAGGGGCATGCTATTATCATCGGTCAGGGCGGGACCGCGGCGACTGCTGATCTCGA
The DNA here is from genome assembly GCA_030671565.1 of Anaerohalosphaeraceae bacterium. Next base: position 6,026 of record DAOVIC010000074.1, on the reverse strand, counting down.
GGGCGGGCTTAGTGTGCGGTTCGAGGCGCCGAAGGAATGGCGTACGATCCGGGTGAGCAGGCGTGACAATCTTACCAAATCGCAGGCTGCGGCGCGGTTGGAGACTGTGGAAAAAGAACGCTTGCATTTGCGTGAAATATATGAAGAAAAGAATCCCCGCGAGCCAGCGTTTAATCTTTTGATCGATAATTCCACTTTCAATATCGAGCAGGCCGCTGACATTATCGTTGGTGCCATGGAGCAAAAAGGGCTGTTGAAAAGTAAGTAAGGCGTTTTAAGCGGTTATCAGTTGCAGTGCGGCAGTTTTGTGCAAAAATATAGCGGTGTTGCGAAGAATATCTTTGAAAATGTTGTAGATTTTGCAGGTAAAACCATTATAGTTACCGGCGAATCAAAAAGTATTTTGAAAAAATGCGATAGACGGCAGGCTGCAGGCGTTTGGTTTTCGGAAGAATTTGAATTCGAGTGTTTGCCGTTGGCAGAGTTTTGGGAAATATGCATATGGAACTAATTAAGCAAATCAGAAAAGCTGAGCAGGAAGCTAAATCGATAATCGAAAAGGCCAGGGCCGATGCGGTTGAGATAAGCGAGTCGTGGAGCGTTAAACGCAGCGAAGAGCTTGAAAAGGCTGAGCAAGAACGCAAGGCTGCGATCGAAGAAGCTGTTACCAAGGCGGAAGAAGCGGGTGCGGTGGAAGTTGAAGCGTTGATATCGCAGGGTGAGCAGAGCAGGGGCGACATAGCGAGTAAGGCACGGACGAAGGTCGATTCGGCAGTCCAGAAAATAGTAAAATCGATTAAAGAAGCTTAATTCAAAGATTGAAATTGTGGATTCGCCTTCGGCGGGACAGATTTTGTGGTATGAGATTTAGGATCAGGATTTTATGGCTATTGCCGAGATGAAAAAAGTTATGATCGCCAGCCATCGCAGCGAGGTTGGTGCGTTTCTTGAGGCATTGCAGCAGAAAGGTATCGTTCAGGTGCTGGATGCTGAGCGAGCCATGGTCAGTAAGGAGTGGCCCGATCTTCAGGTTGAGGGGCAGCGTCCGCGCGATGTTCAGGAGATGGTTAGCAGGCTTGAGACGGCGATAGATTTTCTTAATGATCATGCGGTGGGCAAAAGCGAGACTTCGATATTTAAGCCTCTTGTCGAGGTGGATCCCGGGAGCTATTCTGATATTGTCAGCGGTAAGGAAGCGCTTGCGCTTCTTGATGAGACCGAGGCGTTGAACGATAAGATCGACGGGCTCTTGACCGATAAGGAAAATACGATCGGTCTGCTTGGTATGCTTGGTCCGTGGAAGGATATGGATCTTGCTGTCGAGGAGATAAGCGATAGTGAGAAGACCAGCTGTATCGCCGGGCTTTTGCCGGATAAGAATTTTGACGAAGTTGTAGAAAAACTTGGTGAGGTGTCGGCTGGGGTTGAAGTTGTGGGGATGACAGGGGCGATGCGGGTTTGTGTTGTCGCTTGTATGAAGGAAGATAAGGGGGTCGCTCAAAAGATACTCAGGAGCGGGGATTTTGAGGTTGTAAGCTTCGACGGGATGGAAGGTACCGTTAGCGAGCTGCTTGAAAAACATAAACAGGGGCTTTGCGATATTGAGAGCAGTATTGTGTCGTGTAACGAAAAGGCCGCCGAGCTTTCCAGGAAGAAGCTTAGCCTGCAGATACTTTTCGATCATTTTCAAAATCTGCTTGGGCGTGAAGAGACGCGGGTTAGTGTTCCGGGAACCGAGAGCACCGTATTGCTTGAGGGATGGGTTAAGAAGCGTCATTTCGGGCAGCTTGAAAAGGTTGTTGGCGGGTTTGGTGCTTCCAGTGTTACTGAGATGGAAATTGCCGAAGGCGAAGAGCCTCCTGTTGACATCGATAATCCTTCGGCGGTTCGACCTTTTGAGACTATTACGCGACTTTATGGAATGCCTTCACCGGTCGATGTCGATCCTACAGTTTTTCTTGCACCGTTCTTTGCGTTGTTCTTTGGTTTGTGTCTGACCGATGCCGGTTACGGGATCATTATGGTTGCGGGGCTTTGGTGGGCGATTCGAAAGATGCAGGGTAATAAGGGCGCGTTGTGGATGGTGCTTACTTGTTCTGTTATGGCTATAATCGCCGGAGCTCTCACGGGCGGTTGGTTTGGTGACGCTGTTCAAACACTTGTTCCTGCCAAGTATGCATGGGTGAACGGGTTCCGCGAAAAGATAATGCTTTTCGATCCTATCACGAATCCGATGCCGTTCTTTAAGCTGTCACTGGCACTTGGTTATGCACAGATAATGTTTGGTCTTGTGATCGCGTTTTTCAATAATCTAAGACGTAAGGAATATGCCGCGGCTGTTTGCGAACAGTTGGCGTGGCTTATATTTTTGAATTCTATTGTTTTGTATGGTGTCACAAAAAAGACATCTCCGGGGGTTTCGGCCTTTTTCGGGATCGTCGCGTTGTCGCAGGTTTTTGTGATATTCTTTTTTACGGAGCGCAAATCCGGGATAGCTGGTCGGATCGGCGGCGGGACGTTCGCACTTTTCAGTACGGTGTTTTATCTTGGCGACGTGCTAAGTTATGTGAGGCTGATGGCGCTTGGGATGGTAACTGCCGGTCTTGGTATCGCGGTTAATATTCTGGTTAAGCTTGTTATGGAAGTACCTTATGTTGGTTGGGTGCTCGGTGCGTTGCTTTTTGTCGGCGGGCATCTGTTCAATATGGCGATGAGCACTTTAAGTTCCTTTGTGCATAGTCTCAGGCTTCAGTTCGTAGAGTTTTTCCCGAAGTTCCTTGCAGGCGGCGGGCATGACTTCAGGCCTATGAAGGAAGAGTATAAGCATGTAACTATAAAAAAGGCAGAAGGCAGAAGTGGTTGATTCGGTCTTTGGCCGAGGTTAAATGAAACAGTATTATTAAACGTGAAATTTAAATATCAGTTACAAATACCATTAGTTTGAAGGGAAGGCATTAAAATGGATTATGGAATAGCAATTGCGTTGGCAGGGGCGGCTGTGGCGACTTTTATGGCAGGTATCGGATCATCGATCGGTTTGGCGACAGCGGGCAGGAGTGCGGCTGGGGTACTTAGCGAAAAACCTGAGAGATACGGGCTTTTGACTTTGCTTGTTGTGTTGCCCAGTACGCAGGGTATTTACGGATTTGTGATCGGTTTGATCGTCATGCTTAACCTCAATATGTTCGGGGCAGAAGGCATGGTAACCCTTAGCCTTTCTACGGGCGTTGAGGTATTTGCGGCTTGTCTGCCTGTTGCAATTGCAGGTTTGTTTAGCGGTATTCATCAGGGTAAAGCCTGTGCAGGCGGTATCCTTATGACAGCTAAGCGTCCTGAGATGTGTATGAAGGCCGGTGTTGTTTATGCTGCGTTGGTAGAGTTTTACGCAATCCTCGGTTTCCTGATCTCTTTCCTTATCCTGAACATGGGTATCAAGTTTTAGAGCGTTGAGTTAGAAACATTAATACCATAAAGGCAAATAGATATGAATGCTGAAGAGGTAGTACAGAAAATATATTCCGAGGCGAATGCTGAGGCGGACAAGATCCTTTCGGAAGCTAAGGCTAAGGTTGCTTCAGAAGAGGCGGCGTTGAATTCCAGGTTTGCCGATTATCGCAAAGAGAGCGAATCTCTTGCAGCGAGTGCGGCGGACGAGAAGAAGTCGCGGATGCTTGCTAACGGCAGGATGGAACTTCGCAAGGAGGAACTTTTTGTCAGGCAGGGGCTTCTTGACGAGGTTTTTGAAAAAGCAAGCGAGCAGGTGATCTCTCTTAGCGATGAGGAGTACCGCAAGCTTATGGAATCGCTTTTGGTTAAAGCGGTCGAGACCGGTAATGAAGAAGTTGTTGTCGGTAAGGACGAAAGCCGTATCGACGGAGGTTTTGTTAAACGTGTGAACCGCAGTCTTGGGCCCGGTTTTAAAGGCAATCTGCAGTTTGCTGCAGACAGGGCGAACATCAGCGGCGGTTTTATTCTTCGTCGCGGCAGGGTGCAGACAAATGTCAGCGTTGAAGTGCTTATCGGTCAGGCTCGCGAGGCGCTTGAGCTTGAGGTATCGGCAGAGCTGTTTGAATAAGATTTAAAATTAGATATGGAACTCGATATTTAATATGTATGAAGTTGAAGAAGATAGTTTAATAGCTTTCGATGAGTATTCGCCTATGGAGGCTGAAGACTGGCGTTATGCTTATGCGGCGGGTCGTGTAAGAGTGCTTGAGAGCATGATGCTTGCCCCTGGCGTTCTTTTGGATATCGCCAATGCCGCTTCTTTCGAGGATGCTTTGGAGCTTCTTGCCGGCAGTGATTATGCCATGAGCGGTGTTACCAACTTTTCGGAAGTTGAGAAGATATTGCTTGAGAGACGAAGCGAGGCGAGGAGTTTGTTCGTTGAGCTTATCGACGACGATGAGCTAAGCGGTATCCTCGGTGCTCGTGAGGATTTTGCGAATATGCGTCTTGCGGTTCGCCGTGTTGTTACAGAGCGACCCATCGGTGTCGAGTACAGCGATGACGGAGCGGTGAGTGCGGAGGATTTCGAGGAGATATTCGAGCAGGAGAACTACGGGATGTTCCCGGAGTATTTGCAGGAGGCGGTCGAGCAGGCAGTGTTGGGGTATTACGAGGCGAAGGATATTCGCAAGATCGATCACGGGATCGACAGGGTCGAAGCTGCTTACAGGCTTTTCAAGGCGAAGTCTTTGGGGAGTGTTTTTCTTGAGACGCTGTTCAGGATCAAAATCGATCTGATAAATATCCGGACGATGCTTCGTTTGAAGCTAAGTGAGCGTGACGACAAAGAGCTGCTGCTTGACGGCGGTTTTGTCGGACTTGGCAGGTTTATTCATGGATTCGGTGTCGGTAACGAAGCGCTTGCGGGATTGTTTTTGACTACTCCTTATCATGATATTGTCGAAGGCGGAGTTCGTTATCTTACGGCGGAGAATTCTTTTTTGGTGCTTGAGAAACTTTGCGAGGAATATCTTGTGCGGTTTTTGCGAAGTTCGCTTGCGGTTACCAGCGGTATTCAGCCGGTGATCTCTTATTTTATGCTTAAAGAGATAGAGATACGAACGGTTCGTATGCTTTTGTCCGGTAAGAATAACGGGCTTGACGCGAAGATGCTTCGTGACAGGCTTTGCCAGGCGTGAAGCTAATTTAATAATGTAGAGGTTTTTTATGGAAGGTAAGGTTGCTGTTTTAGGCGGGACCGATTTTGTTATGGCGTTTTCTGCGCTTGGTCTCGATGCTTTTGCAGTTGAAGCAGAGGCAGAGGCGGTTAAGGAAAGTGCTGCCGAGATCCTCAAGCAGCGTTACGGTCTTGTTGTTGTAGCCGAGAACGTTGCCGAATATGCGGATGAAATATTCGGTGAGACGGCTCAGGATGCGACACCTTGTGTTGTGGTCGTTCCTTTCCTTATGGAATCGCAGGGTTTTGCGACGAAGGCATTGGGCCGTACGCTTAAGATCGCGACGGGTATAGATATATTGGCGAACTAGTACTGTGTCCCTGATAAAAATCAGGATCAGCTTGCTGCAATCAGCCATCCGCTGTGTTCAGCTCCATCGGCAATGTTACAACATTGCCTGATTCGCTGGCCTTGCGGCTGACTAATTGAGCTGGCGCTGAATCCAGAATTTTACAGGGGACAAAGCACTAGAAGCGTTTGATTTTAAAAACTTGTTATAAGGTTTTTGTTATGAGTGAAAATATTAGCGGTAAGATAGTTAAGGTTGCAGGTCCGGTTGTGGTTGCTGAGGAAATGAACGGCTCGCGGATGTATGATGTTGTCCGTGTGGGCGAAGAGAACCTGATCGGTGAGATAGTGGAACTTCACGGTGACCAGGCGAGTATCCAGGTTTATGAAGATACTGTAGGTATCGGTCCGGGCGAGAAGGTGGTGAATACGGGGGCTCCTCTTAGCGTTGAGCTTGGCCCTGGTTTGATATCGAGTATTTATGACGGTATCCAGCGTCCTTTGGATCAGCTTGTTGCGATGCAGGGCAGTTTTATCAAGCGTGGAAGTGCG
>DAOVIC010000045.1 GCA_030671565.1 Anaerohalosphaeraceae bacterium | reverse complement strand
GACCGGGATCAAAAAGGTTCGCTTGTCCGCCAAAATGAATTTTTAGAGGTTCCCATAAGAATAGAGTTTACAAAAGGCCTCTGGTCAGGTTATTGTAAACTGGGCTTTGGGCATAATACGTGAAAAAAAACGCGATTTATGATAAGGAAAAATCAGATGACAATATCGGAAAAAACTTTTATCATGTTGACTGTGTTAGCACTAACCGGTTCGTTTAGCAGTAATGTAATCGCGGCACCAAACAAAGCGAAAAAAATCAAACCTCCCGTCACTGCCGAGGAGATCGCAAACATCGAAAAGGCTCTACCGAAAAAAGCAATCGCCAAACCGGCAAGGCCCCGCAGGATTCTCGTCTTTAACAGAACCGAAGGTTATTACCATACCGCGATACAGTGCGGAGCAAAGGCACTGGAGCTGATGGGCAAAAAAACAGGCGCCTTCGAGGTCGTCGTAAGTGAAGATATGTCTGCCTTCACCGCAAAGAATCTCAAACAGTTCGACGCGGTATGTTTTAACAGTACGACAAACCTCACCTTTGAGGACCAGTCGCACCGAAAGGCCCTGATGAACTTTGTAAAAGGCGGCAAGGGCATTATCGGCATTCACGGAGCGACGGATTGTTTTAAGACCTGGCCAGAAGCAGCCGAAATGATTTGCGGCACCTTCGACAGCCATCCATGGACAAAAAACGGCACATGGGCCTTTAAAGTAGACGAGCTCAGCCATAAGCTTACCAAACCATTTAACCCCGAAGGCTTTAAGCTGGCTGACGAAATATATCGTCACAAACCGCTTGGCCTGCGCGAACGCTGCCGTGTACTCGTAAGTCTCGACATGAGCGACGACAATACCAGAAACGCCAAAGGAGTTCTGCCTACGGACAACGATATCCCCGTAAGCTGGGTCCGTCCTTTCGGCAAGGGACGAGTCTTCTACACCGGTTTCGGGCACAATCACAATATCTTCTGGAACGAACCCATCCTCGCCCATATCCTCGCCGGTGTCCAGTATGCGATCGGCGATCTCGAAATTGACGATGCGGTACCACAGCCAAACACACTCACCGATGCCGAGAAAAAGGCCGGATGGAAACTGCTCTTCGACGGAAAAACTGCCGAAAACTTTAACACTGATTCGGACAAGATCAAGTGCAAGATCGCAGACGGAGCAATGACCATCCGTCCCGGCGATAAAAAAACCGGAAACATAAATTTTGCGGGCACATACCGCAACTTCGATCTAAAGCTCGACTTTAAGCTGACAAAAGGTGCAAACAGCGGAATCATATACCTCATCGGCAAAAACGCAAAAGACGCATTTGAATACCAGATTATTGACGATGAAAAATACAAAAATTCCAATCGCAGCATAGGCGACAACCGCTTGCTTGCATCGCTTTACGACATGATACCGGCGAAGAATAAAATGACCAATCCCATAGGCCAATGGAACCAGGCACGCATCGTCGTCAACGGAAAACACATCGAACACTGGTTAAACGGCATCAAAGTATTACAATTCGATCGTGGAAGCGAAGAATTCAAAACGCATCTCGCCGCCAGCAAATATAAGAATTCAAAAGATTACGGCAAGATCGAAAAAGGAGGCATCCTCCTGCAGGGCTACGGTAATGAGGTTTCCTACAGAAATATCAAAATTAGAGAACTAAAATAAAAACGCACCGCTAGAAGATCGGTTGAGGAATTTATCAGGGATCAGCAGGTTTCTGGCAGGTCTAACCTTCAGTTTGTTTCTGTATCTGCTTATTAAACAATCGCAGCTGCACATCGATCGCGCCCACTACCCAGTCAATATAGTGAAGCTGATGAGCCGGACGCCGATGACCCTCGTTCAGCAAGCCCTGTTGAACAAGATCGAGAAATCTGCTGCGGCTGGCCCGGCTGATCTCCGTCGGATTAGACGCCCATCTCTTAAGCTCTTCATAATCGTTCTGAAGTTTCCGGTTCGAACTAAGCTGAACTGCCGTAAGATATTCGTCAGGATTATAAGAAATCTGCAAACCCTTTAACGCCATTATCAGCGGTTCGTAATTCGCCCGGGGATCAAGCCGAATAAACTTATACTGCTGCGTAAAGCTGGTCACCTTAAACGCGGACTTATCGGCCATATTCTCTCCGGCAAGGTTCGGCCTGCGCTTGTTACGTCGCGCGAAAATAAGCTCTTCGCCATAACGGTCCTGCCGTATCTCATCATGGCCCATACGCGAAACCCACAAAGTACCCGTATGCTGAGTTTCCATCCCACCGCCCAACGCAAGCAAACACTTGACCATGCTCAACCGCAAAGGCCGTTGGGACGATATCTGATTCTTGCGCATCTGTAAAGTAAGATGAAGGCTGTGTGATTTCACCGGGTAGAAAACCGCGATCTCATGGATCAATTGATTCAGAACCCAGGGATCGTTCGTTGCCGGCTTTGAAACTTCGCCAAGAACATTAAGTCGTCCCGGTGCAAGTTCAAGAAAACCGCGATTACCCGTAAATTTGCTATCCTTTCCATGATCGTCGATATACCCGCCAAGCTTCCACGTCAGTGTATCAAGAAGAAAATCATCGAAGTATCGAAACCCGTCAAAATGTTCGTCTTTAACATCGCAACCCTGATATATCGTTTTAAATCCAAGATTACTAAGTTCAAGTTCTGCACCAAGAGGCATAAGACCTGGCTGACGGTTTGCACGAACCCTTGCGATCTCGCTCCATACGACACGTGAATCGAACATACTGTCCGCCGCACTAACCGCATACTTGACATAATCGATCAGATCGAAGCTCCCGTCACAAGGCATACTCTCAAAACACCGTTTCAAAACCATATCGACCGACTTACTCGTCGAGTTCAGCATACGAAGCGATATAAGCAGACTGATGGTCCTCGTAAAATAACGGCTGGAAGAAACCAAACGTTCCAGATCGTAACGGAAACGATCCTGTATTTTCTGCTCGAACTGGTTCAGTATTACCTGTTTGACAATAAGAGCGAAGTAATTCTTAAGATAAGGTTTTGCTTCCGGATCCTCAAATAAATGTCCGACGCATGGATTAGGACGGTCAAGCTCATGCTCAAGAAAAAAATCACTCATCGCCTCACGACCGAGATGGCTTATAACAAGATCACGCTCAGTAGTACCCAAAAGTTCGCGACGTGCACGACGCTCGGTATCGGCGTCATGCGAATCTTCACCCGGACGAGTATGATCCTTAAAAAACTTCTCGATCCGCTTACGAAGCCAAAGCTCGTGAATAAGATTAACATGAAATCTGTCGCCAAAATACTTCCGCATCGACTTATGACTTACAAGATAAGCAACTGCCTCCGCAATGCCGTTGCCCGTATGAACCTCCACAGGCTCACGATCGTAAAACTTACCCTCATACTTATCGATCTCGGCCAGAACATCGGAAGGCATATCGTAGAGCACGATCCCTTCGATCCGAGCCGACCGGTCGTGTATCGCATAATAATAAACGTTATCAGGGCTGACCCGGCGATAATTCGGCAAAAGAGCCAGCTCACCGAACAACACCTTCTTAGACACTTTCGAAGGCTTCAGGCTGAAACCAAGCCCGCAAACAGACTTAAGGATCAAAGGGTCCCGCAAAGAACCATAAACAAATATATTAACCGTATCTTCACTCATAACCATTAGCCGTTAGCTATTTTGTTCTTACATATAGCATTCCTGAAACCATTTAACATCTTTCTGATTTCAGTAAGCTCCGAATATAACTGATTGTACTGCTTATCACTGATCATGCCTAAGTCTTTCACAAGCAGGATTTGGTAATCAAGTTCACCAGCCGAACCTGATGCAATATCAAGATAGCGAGCAAAATCTTTATCTGAATTTTTTGAACGTCCTTCAGCAATATTCATAGGTATCGAATAGGCCGACCTCCTCATCTGATTCACAAGTCCATATTTTTCAGAAGACGGAAAACTCTCAGTTAGTTTATAAATCTCTAAAACCAGCCCATGCGACCGCTGCCAGACAACAACGTCCCGGTAGTCTTGCACTCCAATAACTCCTAAAAATGTACAAATTTCAAACCAATAGCTAACAGCTAATGGCTAACGGCTAACAGCTAATGTACGATTCGCGTCACATGGGCATGAATACATATCAATATCTCATAGCAGATAGTACCCGCAATATCTGCAAGCGAATAAGCTCCGCAGGGCGAATCCTGAACATTATCTATTATCGTAACCATCTGACCGAGCTCGGCTTCTTTAACATCCGTGACATCCACAAGCACTTGATCCATGCACACACGCCCGATCACATCGACAAGCCGATCGCCAACTTTCATCTTTGCTTTATTGGAAAAACAACGCCAGTAACCGTCGGCATAACCCAATGGAACTATCGCTGCAACAGTATCGCGTTTCGTCACGAATGAACAACCGTAGCTTACCGAACGGCCCGAACCTATCGACTTAAGACGCACTATCGGCGCCAAAAGTTTCACAACAGGCGTAAGCTCCACAGGAGGGTCCTCCATAGGACGAGAATAATAACCGTACATACTGATTCCGCAACGCACCATATCGAAATGTGCTTCGGGCATCTTGATCGTCGCCGCACTGTTTGCCGCATGAATTATAACATCATCGCGATCGTCAAGACCGTTACGCGAAAGAAAATCCTTAAACACCGCCAACTGTTCGTAAGCATAAGAAAGGTCTTCCTCGTCAGCTGTAGCAAAATGAGTATAAACACCCGCAAGACGTACACCGGGGCTGTCTTCGATCTTCTGCAATATCTTTTCGCTGCACTCAGGATCAAGACCGCACCTGCCCATACCGGTCTCGACATTAACATGCAAATTCAATACATGCTTACTGTCCGCAAGACACCGGCAAACATGGTCCACAGCCGCCAGCGAAGAAATACTGCAGTGGAAACCGCTCTTGGCGCACATAAATATTTGTTCGCTGGGCTGTATCTCGTTAACGGCCTCAAGTATGAATATCGACTGCCCTTTGTTGGTCATCGGTGCAATATGGATCGCTTCGTAGATACTGCTCACCGCAAAAAAATCGACATCCGTTTTACGAAGAATGTTCACTACCTCACCGATACCGTGACCGTAAGCATTCGCCTTAACCACCGCACAGAACTTGCTCCCCGCCGGACACAAACTTCGCAAACCCGCAACATTATCGATCAGTGCCTGAGAATATATGTGGGCCTGAAGATCCGGCCGCATCAACTTTTGCGAACGATACAACCGCATACCGTAATTTCCGTCCTTATTAAACTTCCATGTTCTTTACTTCGCATACAAATCAGCTATCACGCCCCGGTAAGATCACCATGCAGAACTTGCCGCTACCAAATCTCGTTCCAAGAACATATCGTCGTACATATCCTTGTACTCGCCCCGCAATTTTGAATTCGTCTTCCCGTAAAAATCGGAAAGGTACCTCAGCCCGACCAGTACCGCATTAAGCTTTTTTGTGTAACCGCCCTCCTTCGACAACTCATCCTTGTTCTCGGCAAACTCCCTCAGATAAGCTTCGGCATACTCCATCGCTTCCTTACGCAGCTCGGGCCATCGCCCGGCCTCATAAACAATTTGAGCCATCGAACCCTGCGACACATTGATCTCAAAAGCCGCCTTGGCCATTTCAAAACCATCGCGACGAATTTTACTGCTGTTGCTTTTGAGGTAATGCTTTGCAACAGTATACTTCTCAGAAAACTCACTCGGAAACTTCAGTTGACCGTTCAAAAGTTTCGCATAAACCGCTTTACCCTTCGCCATCGTCCGATTCACGTAAAGCATCTGGGCATCGTCCGCATAAGCAACCACCCATTCAGGATGTCGCGATAAACTGATCGGGTAATAGTTGTTCATCACCGGATCCTTTTTAAAACTGAACTCACGCGCCGGAAGCACAAATACCCAAATGTCATCTTTTTTCATTACCCCGTTAAGATAGTCGCCGATTTCCTTTAGCTCATCCGCGTTAGCAACCTTACCAGTGCGCCTGACTTTCGACGCCACTGCACCACCGCCATAGATCGTACGCCATTCTATAAACGTGTCATGGTTATAAGCCGCCTGCGCCCTGCCGTCCATAAACAGCTGCAAAGGCGTCCTGCCCGTCTCCGCATCCGCATCCTGCCCGAACGCAAGTGCACCCCCCTCGGTCCAGTAATTGAACATATTACCGCTTAGCTCATTCTCACGGATAAACTGCGACACGTCAAAAGGCTTGACATTCGACGCCGTCATACGCATAAAAACAGAATCCCTGACAGCATCGGTGGGCCACGGATCGAGATAAATACGCTTATACTTGGCACCCCAGGCAACGCCAAAAAACAAAACCGCTATGCCCGAACACATCACAACCCTCTTGTAAAACTTCGGGCCAAACATAGGAAGCCCAAGCTTTTTAGTCTTGTTGTACTGGATCTTCGCAAGCACCATCAACACCGCCTGCTCAAAGAACAACGCCATCACAGGACAAGCCGCCGTCGCTGCCATTGGAATGAAACGTCGCGATCGAATCGCCATATAAATGCTCAGCACAACTATCGTTATTATCGCAATATCGATCCTGGGCCACTCGTAAGAACCTTCCGCATACTCGCCGATCTGACCCCGGCGTCTAGCCGCAACCCGTGGACGAATAAATCTCACCGAAAACCACAACGCAAGAGCGATCCACGCTATGATATACATTATCAAAAACGGCGTCTCACTCCCAACAGGATTGGCCCATTCAAAAGCCGGATGCCACTCGTTAACACTACGCCACGATTCCGCATGTTTGCTTACACTGACCTCGAATGTATGCGTAAGATTGGTCAAATGGTACGGGTTAAACAACACCATAGCGACAAATGCCGCAAAAACCGCACCGATACAATGAACGATAGCTTTCGGTTTGATCAACACAAGATTCTTTTTCCTGAATACCACCGCCACTGCCAACGATAACAAAAAAAGCAGGAAAAAATAAAACGACACCTGCGCGTCTTTGACAAATGCATTCGCTTTAGTTGCAAACATCGGAACAAGATTCGCCGGCAGCGCAATTGACATTCGCGGCAGCAGTAACAACGCAAAAACCAGAGAAGCAAGCAGACTGTAAATATAAAACGCCGCAGGCTTAAGGTTCTTCAAAACAACCAGAACAACAGAAACTAATATCAAAAGCGTAAGAAACCTGAATACCTTATCAGAAAACATACCGGGCGCACTATAAACCCTCCCGGAGGCCTCATATATCAGTCTATAGGTATCATGCGATATAAACTTGTAAGACAGCAGATAAAGAAAACTCCACCCGCCGATACAGAAAAGACTAAGAGTAAACTTCTTAGGAAGACGTCCAAGAAAATGCATTCCGATAAAAGGAACCATCATTATGAAAACATAGATATACCCGCCATGAACATTGGACCAGAACACAGTAACAGGAACAAGAAGCCAGATATACCGCATGTCCTTATAGACGGATAGCGCGACCGCAAGAAGAAATAAAACACTAAGCAGGTTTGCATACCCCGCCGGACGAATATCCAGAAATGACCGACCGACATACAATGCAAAAGACGCCGCCGCCGCCGAACCGGGAACACTTACACCAAGAAGCCGCGCGATAAAGTAAACGCAGAACACCTCGATGATATAAATTGCGAACTTCCAGTAAACAAGGGCATCGTAATTATATTCGCCGTCACTGCCGAACGTCGTCGCAAGCCAATAAAACGTCGCATGAGTCAGCCAGTTCTGATTAACCCACCCGGTCGGATGCCATTTACGGATCGTCTCGATATCGAAAGGCTTAGCAAGCGACTGCGCCCATCCCGGCCAGTCCTTAATACTTTCCTCTGTAGGACCGGCTTCATGGCTGTTCGCACTGAAGGGCTCGACAGAATCAACGCCATGATTGGCATGATGTCGGCCGCAAGCCATCGCAACCCACGTATCGCCGGCGGCAACCATATGCGTGGATGCATAAATAGCAAACACCAGCATCCCCGCAAAAAAGACTGCCATCGGCCAGCCGTAAAACGCCGACCGTTTCTTGATCTCTAAGACTTCAGCCATTTTTCTACTCTGTCTAATCCATTGCTTATCTGTTCAAGAGAACACGCAAAACTAAGACGTACATTCCGTTCACATCCAAAAGGTGCGCCAGGTACGACTGCAACCTTGGCATCCTCAAGCAGTGCCTGAGCAAAATCCATACTGCCGCCGATCTTCGCCCCGCCGATCGTTCTGCCATAATGGCTTGATACATCAGGGAAACAATAGAACGCGCCAGTAGGCTCCTTGCACTCGACACCATCTATAGAGTTCAAACGCTCTGCCATATAGGCTCCGCGCTTCTCAAACTCAACACGCATCTGCTCGACAATTTCGGCACCTTCCTTCAAAGCGACAACCCCAGCCGATTGTGCGAAACTTACCGGATTTTGGGTCATATGCGACTGCAAACGCCCCATCGCCTTGATCGCATCCAATGGACCGGCAGTATAACCAAGTCTCCAGCCAGTCATCGCAAAAGCCTTGCTAAGACCATTGATCGTAAGCGTACGGTTATAAGCGTCCTCGCTAAGAGATGCAAAGCTGACAAACTCGGTGTCCCCGTAAACAAGCTTTTCATATATTTCATCCGAGATCACCATCACATCGGTACCCTCAAGCACCTTTGCCAGCGCCGAAAGCTCATCGGGAGTATAAGAAAAACCGCCCGGATTATTCGGAGAGTTAAGGATCAAAAGTGCGGTCTTCTCGCCTATCGATGACTTAAGCAATTCCGGCGTGAGTTTATAACTCTTCGCAGGATCGGTCTCAACAACAACCGGTACTCCCCCGGCAAGCTTAACAGCCTCCGGATAGGTAACCCAGTAAGGTCTCGGAAGCAATACTTCATCCCCATCATCGATCACTGCCTGCAATGACTCATAAACAGAATGCTTCGCGCCGATATTAACGATGATCTGATCCGCGGAATACTCAAGACCGTTATCAGCCTTAAACTTCTCAGATATCGCCGCCCGCAACTCAGGAATACCGTTCGTCGCGGTATACTTCGTCTTACCGGCCTTCAACGCCTCGATCGCCGCCGACTTAATTATATCAGGAGTATCAAAATCGGGCTCACCCGCCGCGAATGCAATAACATCAATACCTGCTGCTTTCATCTCCTTGGCACGACCCGTAACTGCCATCGTAGCTGAAGGAGGAACCGCCTGTGCTCGTTTGCTAACCTTCACCGTATTTCACCTTTCTGTTATCTAAAATTGAACATTGAACTCAGAATGTAGATTCGTACCCGTACACCCGCCAATTACACGGCAAAACTCTGCTTCTGCAAAACATTACCTGTTTTCAGCGCGCAAAACGGAACAAAAAGGTATTAGACCATGATTCAAACCGCCGGTCAAGCCAAATAAAGTACTCAAACTGACCGAAACGCTTCGCCAAATAACCTTAACTCTTTATAGATAAGAATGTTATATGACATATTTCTTAGTAAACTTTAGTCTCGGCTGACAAGCCGAATCCTCAATTTTGATTTTTTATTTTTAATTTTTGCATTTGCAAACTGGCCGATCGGTCAGTTTAAGTAAACCAAACTTTTACCTATAAAAACAAAGCTGCCCTATCTTGGCCTTTTGAACCACATCACAGTATACTCCCGCGGAACCTTCATCACCATCGCCATCTCCCATCCCCGGTCACCGGCCCAATCGACAACAGTATAGACCGCACCCTCTTCGCCGCTCGATGTGATACCAAGGTTCTGGCAAAGTTCGCCAACGCTCTCCCCTTCGACAAAAACGTCAGGCGACATCCAGCTCCAGATGGAATAATAGTCATAATTAAGCCTTGCATATTCCCATTGCCGAGGATATCCCGCTGCACCGACAACAAAACCGGCGACCACAACGATAATTGCTAAAATCAATATATGTACGGATTTCATTGCTCTGATCCCCCTCGGACACTCTGAATAACTTACAATTTAACAGTTACCTATGATTCTAAACGATTAATAGCGATACGCCTGTGAAAGACGCATTTCAAATCGCCTGCCCCAATCATCCATTACCTGCTTGGCTGCATCCCAGCCACCAAGTCCGTCGAACGGCACAGTAGAACCTCGCTGAGACTCGACAACTGCACCGATCTGTTCGCCGGTCAGCGAATCGACGATTTCTGCCTCAAGTGAAGCACCACCAACTCCGGTACCTACCACCTTCGTCACAGGTAAGTAGCTTATCATGTGAGACTTATCGATGTCCGTAAAGGCCAAACGGACCCGTGCAACACCAGGACCGCTCTTCTGGACCACTGTGTTACCGGAGCGTCTAACAGCTTCGACTACCCTCTCGTGCATATACTCGGTCATGTCATCGATTTGAGCATCGGACAATTGGCCCTCTTCCCGCTCCCTGCTGGCTGCAGAACCTTCTTGAAAACGCGTATTGACCGGCTCGACGATAAATCGCGAATACCTGCCTAAAGAAGCATTGTCGATATACTGAAGGCTGCTGGCCGACTTCGTTTCAAGATTAGAATAATCGCTCAAAAATCCGCTCTTGACTACTTCCTTTTCGCACCCGAATTGCAACAGCACGATCGAAACTGCAACTACAGCAATCATGCCTCTTTTCACAAAATTCTTGTTCATTTTGACCCCCATAATTATCTTGAAACTTATTG
>DAOVIC010000084.1 GCA_030671565.1 Anaerohalosphaeraceae bacterium | reverse complement strand
GCCGCAAACGAACAGCTTTTCAGAGCACACATTTAAATATCGACAAACCAACTGCCCGTCATAAGACAAATATCAACCGAAGTATCTAAACTTCGATCTTGCCAAATCCAACTTGTCAGAAAGCTTTTCTGTAGAGCATTCCGAGCCGTGGTAATTTCGGCAAATATCACTTCGTTTTAGTTTTTTGCCGTGGAGAGATATAATTGTCGAAGACGTCACCATTACCCATAACACGCGGATCCTGCTGAGCTTTAAGTTCGCCAAAAAGTTCTTTTTTCATTTGTGCGGAGATCTTTTTGTATTCCGGATTTGCAGCCAGATTATTTATGCAGTCAGGATCTTTCTTAATGTCGTAGAGTTCTTCCTGCTGGCGGAAACCAAAGCAGAATTGCCAAACACTGGAATCTTCATCGCTGTTTTCAACCGCTTTTTTGGTAGGACTGCTATCGGTGTCTCTGAATTTTGATTCCGGTGTCCCGCAGGGCCAGCGATCGGGTGCGAAATTGTACAGGTATAGGAAATTTTCTTTGCGGATCGCCCGAACCGGAAAGCCAAGGCCGGAAGGAGCACCGGGCCTGATATTAACGTCATTTCTTTCACGCCCAAGGTAAATACTTTTTCGCTCGGGCAAAACGCTGTCAATATCTTTGCCCGCGAAAATATCGAACAAGCTCAATCCCTGGATCGACTGCATTTGTGTTTCTTTCTGCTTAACCGATGCCGCTTCAAGAAATGTCGGGGCAAAATCGACGAAACTGACCAGAGACTCACTGATACGTCCAGGCTTTTCGATCCCTTTGTTCCACATGATGGCAAGCGGCATTTTGCAGGAATCCTCAAATGGATGTCCTTTCATTCGGGGGAAAGGCGGACCGTTATCTGATGTCGCTATGATGATCGTGTTTTCCAGCAAGCCCTTTTCTTCTAAATAGGCGATCATCTTGCCGAGGTGAGTATCGAAATGCTCGACTTCCATCGCATAATCCAGCATATCGTGACGAACATCTTCTGTATCGGGCCAATAGGCGGGAACTCTATCAATGTCCGTCAGCTTATACCCTCCCTTTGTTTGCCCGGACTTGAACTCATATTTTCGATGAGGTTCTTTCGCACCGTACCAGAAACAAAACGGTTTATCGGCGTCCCTTTCGCTCATAAACTGTTTGAAATTAGTAAAGTAATCTGTCTTGTGTATACCTTCTGTAGGCCTGCTGGCGAGTTTGGCACTGTCATAAAGTTTTCCGGTGATCATGGCACGCTCTTTTGGCAGTTTGCCCGGCGACCATCCTTTGCCAGTGTAGCCGGTAAAATAACCTCCATCAGCGAGAGCCTCCACCCAGCTTTTAAATTTTGCCGGATAAAACGGTTGATGGTTTGCCGCCTCTTCGAGCTGCCATGGATTTCGTCCCGTAAGGATACAGGATCGCGAAGGGGCGCATTTTGCGTTGGGCGTATAAGCGTTTGTAAAAAGGATTCCCTTAGAAGCCAATTTATCAAAGGCTGGTGTTCTTACCCATGGCGTCCCATACGCACTGGCGTGGCCCATGTCATCGGCGATGGCAAAGAGAATGTTTGGTCTTGCCGGAGCTGCAAAACAAAAGCTGGAAACGGTCAATACAGCCAGTATAGGTAATTTCATCAGGTTTAATCTCATTTCATCTGGCCTTTCTTATTTAAAGCCTGTTTTCTTTGTTATACAGGCACCCGGAAAAATGCGGTTACTGCAAGAGCTTAGAAAAACGGCTTCTCAACCTACTCCCCAAGCACCGCCTGCAAAAACTCATCCATGCCCACTTTCTCGAGCATCGCCCCAAGCCTCTGCCGGGGCCTGGCGTTGGCATTGAAGTACTCAACAACTCGATCCACTAAAGCCAGCGCATCTTCATCGCTAAGATCCTTGGCAATTTCCTGCGAAAGCCTCGCTTTTCCGCCTCCGTTACCTCCAACAAAAACCTTCCATCCATTCTTAAGGCCGACAAGACCGACATCCTTGATACAGGTTTCAGCACACTGGTTCGGACAGCCGCTAACACCCATCTTCAGTTTACCAACCACCTCCATCCCATGATACTTCGCATCCAGTTTAAGCCCCATACTCAGACTGTCAAGCAGTCCACGCTTGCAAAAAGTCGTACCCGGACACGCCTTAACGCTTCGAACGCAAAGCCCGATCGCAGCACCCTCGGCCATCTCCAGATCCTTCCAAACGTCATCGATATCTTCTTCGCGCAGACCCACCATAGCTATCCTCGCCGCACTGGTAATCTTCAAAGCCGCATGATTATATTTCTCTGCGACATCGGCGATCTTCCGAAGCGTATCAGGCGAAACCACGCCGCAGGGAATATGCGGAGCAATAGCATAAGTTTCTCTGTCCCTCTGAATTATGACACCTTTTTGACCGTCTTCCAGCATTATTGACCTTTCTGAAATATTAACAAACAGCTATATTGCCCAAACGATTAAGGAAGTTATTTCTGAAACTGCGGTAATTTGCCGATATATGCTTCCGGATCGGCCTCGAACTTCGCGACACACGCCTGACAACAGAAATAAACCTTCTTATCCTTGTAAGTTACAAAGATATTTTTATCAATATCGCCCCCCATCACAGGACACTTCGTCTGCTCGGACATCTTCGATATCAACTCCAGCATCTTCGCCATTTCTTCTTCTGCATCGGAAACCTTTTCTTCTCCTTTTTCCACAGCCTCCTCAGGTACTTCAATTACCGTATCCTCAACAGGCTCGTCCTTTTTACATCCTGCAAACCCCACCATACCGATCAACAAGCAAACGACCAAAATTCCTTTTATGACTTTTTCCATTTCGAACCCCTTTCTATGCAAGAATATTAGATGAAATTTTTTGTAACACAATAAGTCTCGGCCGTAAAGCCAAATCATTAACTTTGAATTTTAATTTTAAAAGATGACCGTCACAGTCAACTATCTCATTATCACACACCGTCGCAAAAATCGCAACCGCCAAACTACATCTCGGCGAGTTTACGCCATTTACGACCGTCGCTTTCGATTATTTTATCCGCAGCCGCAAAGCTTTCCGCCTCTTCGCCGCCCGAATACACCTCAAGACCCTCATCTCCACCCCCCCACGCCTCCAATAACGCCCCAAGCAGCCCCCACGAAACCTCAACATCGTCCTGCCGATTATAAAGCGTCTGATCCCCAACCATGCAATCAAGCAAAAGCCTCTCATAAGCGTCCCTGTCAACCGTACCAAACACATCGCTATAGTTAAAATTAAGACGAAGCGTACTCATACAAGTCTTCGAACCGGGCCGTTTCGCTTGAAAACTCAAACGGATACCTTCGTTCGGCTGGATCTTAAGCACGAGAACATTCGCAGGCATTTCATCGAGACCGACAGCGGCAAACATCGAATGAGGAACACGCTTAAAAGTGATCGCAATTTCCGTCACACGCTTACCAAGACGCTTGCCGGTACGCAAATAGAAAGGAACACCCTTCCATCGCCAGTTATCGATAAAAAGTTTACCTGCAACAAACGTCTCCGTCACGCTATTTGCCCGAACACCTTCTTCGTCAAGATACCCGCAGATACCCTCCCCATCCAAAACACCTGCCCCATATTGACCGCGAACAAAAAACTCATCTATTTTTTCCGCATCGATCGGCCTGATCGATCGCAAAAGCTTGACCTTCTCATCGCGAATACGATCCGCGTCAAAAGAAGTAGGAGCCTCCATAGCAACAAAAGCAAGCATCCCAAGCATATGATTTTGAAACATATCACGCAAAGCACCGGAATCGTCATAATACCCCGCCCGATGACCGACACCCAAAGATTCCGCAATAGTGATCTGAACGTGATCGATATAATTACGGTTCCAGACAGGTTCGAATATCGCATTCGCAAACCTGAACATAAGAATATTCTGCACAGTCTCCTTGCCGAGATAATGATCGATACGATACAGCTGCGACTCATCGAAATATTTACGGATATGCTCGTTCAGTTCGACAGCGCTGGCAAGATCACTGCCGAAAGGCTTTTCAATAACCAACCTCGGCTGAAGCCTGCATCCCGCAGAACCAGTACGCGAAAGACCCGTACGACCAAGATTTTCAGCAACAACCCCGTAAAGACCAGGCGGAACAGAAAGATAAAATATCCGACACCCGGGCACACCGTATTCCGCGTCCAGCCTGTCAAGCCGTTGTTTTATCCGCTCATAAAAACCACCATCAGAATAGTCGCCGCTGATAAAATTAAAATAATTAAGAAATTTTTCCCTCTCCTGATCAGAACCGGAATGCCCCGAGATCGATCCTTTCGCGATTTTACGGTAATCTTCATCAGAAAGAACTTTTCGGCCGCATCCGAGAAAATAGAACTTCTCCGAAAGCAGCCCGCGCTTGAAAAGTTCGAAAAGACTGCCGATAAGTTTCCCACGAGCCAGATCGCCAGACGCACCAAATACCACCATACCGCAAGCCTCGCCCCGTATCTCAGCACAAGCGATCTCCTGCCTATCCGCAAAAGCTCGTATTTCCGGCATATGCATAACCTTTCTTTGTGAATATTAGCAGATCAGCTTAACTAACTCTTCCGGATCAAGCCGCATCGCCGACCCCTTTCCCTCAAAAAAACCATGCTCCTCGATCAAGTGAATATTAAGATCCGACCACGTAACAATCTCACCCGTCTCAACATTTCTAACTGTCGTAGTTCGCTTAGATATACCACCGCTATGAGACCACGGACAAACAAGCGCCCCCTTCGCCTCCTCCACCCACGCCTCCAACTGATCCGAAACCTTCACACAACCGCCAAGCTGACGTTTCGCGGCCTCGGTTATTTCCCGCATCCGCCCTGCAAGTTCCGCGCAGCTTGATCCAGCCTCCGCCAATCGACGCCTGTCATCTTCGACGATCTCACTTACACTTCGCCTGTCATCACCCAGAAACCCGCCTGCAACAAGCTTAGAAGATCGCAAAACCGCTTCCAGTTTCTCCATCTCAGGTGACTGCTTCATGACAAATATCCTTTAATAAAACAGCATCGCCGAAGGCGAACCCACCACGTCTGCCTTCTGCCTTTCTTTTACTATTCAAAACTGTCAAAAAAAATCTTATCTTCGCCCATACCCATTTCCACCAGCAACTTCCAGCAAGCCTCTATCATCCCATCGCTTCCGCAAAGATAAGCCTCGCACTCCGAAACGTTCGAAAGTCCACGCTCCACCGCCTCAGTAACAAGCCCAACCTCACCATCCCAATCCTCATTTTTGCCGGGTAAACTTACAACAGGGACGAACTTAAAATCCGCCAATTCCTCTTCGAACCGGCGCATCTCGTCCTGCATAAACAACTCTTCAACCTTATTCGCGCCAAAATAATAAGTCGCTTTCCGCCGATTCTGATTATTTCTCATATCGTAAAGCATACTGCGGATAGGCGCCATCCCCGAACCGCCCGCGATGAAAACCACAGGAGCCTCGCTCTCAGAAAGACGAAACTCACCGTAGGACCCGTTAAGCAAAACCTCCCCGCCAACCTTAAGATGCTCAAAGCAATACGTCGTACATATCCCCCCCGGCACAAACCGGATAATAAGTTCCAGCACCCCCTTCTCGCTCGGATCGGACGCGATCGAATAAGAACGATAAACTTCCTCCCCGCCGCTGAAATAAACCGGCGCAAGCAGCTCAACATACTGGCCGGCAACATGATCAAACGCATCCCCTTCAACAAGCTCAAGCCGAAACAGTTTTATATCGCCCGTAAGCTCCACGATCTCAACGCATCGGCAAACATGTTCCGTAACCGCCAAAAGTTCCTGCGGGATCGTGATCCTGATATCCTCTCGTACCTTCACCTGGCACGAAAGACGCATACCTTCGGCGATCTCGCTTTTCGTCAATAACCGCGTTTCCGACGGCAATAACGGCCCGCCCCCTTTGAACACCTTCACCCTGCAATACCCGCAAACACCTCTGCCCCCGCACACACTCGGAACAAATATCTTCTCCTCGGCCAAAGCACCAAACAGAGACACTCCGCTCTGAACCTTCACATCTTTATCCCCGTCGTTGACATCGATAGTATACTCGCCATACTTCGCAAGAAATCGCTCAGCAAAGACCAGCGATATTGACAGAAACGTCGCAAT
Organism: Anaerohalosphaeraceae bacterium; assembly: GCA_030671565.1. The sequence goes on along the minus strand of DAOVIC010000084.1, from coordinate 1,826 downwards.
ACAACTTACGATCAACACCGGTATAAAAAATGTAAACATAACTGCTAACTCTCGTAGGGCTCAAACTCATCCTTACCAACGCCGCAATCAGGGCAAACCCAGTCTTCCGGCAGATCATCAAAACCAGTACCCGCCTCTACCCCGTTGTCAGGGTCACCAACCGCAGGATCGTAAATATAACCACACATCAAACATTGATACTTCATACCAATACTCCCCTTAAACGATTCCTTTTTCAAATACAGCTCAAAGCCGCCTCTTCCAAAGCCGCAAAACGCCCTAACTCGGCGATATGCTTCATCTCTTCGCCAATGATCGCGTCGATCTGCCCGTTTCTGTCACGAGACAGAACCACACGCTTTAGTTCAAGGATAAAGATCATAAGATCCTTTTCCTTATCGATAGCAAACCGCAAAACATCGCCCGCAGTTATATCTCCATGCATCAACTCGCACGGATCCGTTTCAACATCGAAAACATGATGACCCAACATCTCACGAAGGTACATCCATTCATCGGACCCGCGATGAAAAACCGTGCTTTCCTTGTCATGCTCGCTAAGATGCGAACGCATATCGGCAAAGCACATCGCACGCTGCTCTTCCATCTCAGCAAGTTTAACCAGCAACTTTCGCACCTCACCTTTCGGCCCGTAACGGACAAGATGCTTATAAAACGCAACACCGTTAAGCTTTACTTCCTCCACGATCGCAAGGATCTCCTCTGCATTTAAGCTAAATTCCAATGTAATCCCCCCGGAATAATTTCACACCAAAAAATACTCCCTTAACTCAAACTGAACAATCAGCCAGTTTGACTAATCAAGCTCAGCAAGATGTTTATTAAGCAGCGAAATATGCCCCATCTCTTCGCGAATAACGGCTTCGACCTTACCCTTACCCTCGCTGTCGCTGACCATATCCTTGATCCCAAGGTAGAAAACAACAGAATCCTTTTCGCAAAGAAGAGCTTTCTTAAGTATCTCAGCCATCGTCTCATTACCGGTCAAAAAATCACAAGGGTCAGTAGTCATATCGAAAACATGACCGTCAGCCATCGCACGAAGATACATCCCAGCCTCATTATCAGGATCGAACGTCGTAATCTCCTTCTCTTGCGACTTCAAATGCGCACGCATCTCCCGAAAAATCGCCAGATGCCCGTCTTCCATAACTGCAAGTTCTTCAAGAAGCTTACATTTGTTGGTATCCTCAAAAAAACTGGCGGCTTTGCGATAGAAATTCGCACCGTTGCACTCAAATTCCTCAGCCATCTCAAAAACTTCGTCCGCATTAAAAGTTATACTCATCATTTAACTCCTTCTGCCGTCTCAGGCGGCGTAAAAACTCTCGATCCAGGTTCTTACCGACCATTCCGCTCATCCCTTCCAGAGGCCGTGAACATTGCAAAACTCCAATGCACTAACTTCCGCAGCCTCAATATTAAACACAGCTTCCGGAGGCTGACCCGGACTTAAAAACTCCCTGTAAACTTTCCCCTCCGCAACCAGCGCGATCCACTCGATATAATGTTTCTCTTCCATAGGATGATCCACAGAACCTACCTTCACCTTATAACCGCCGTCAACCTTTTCGATCACAGGAACATGCTTTTCAGTCGCAGAATCCGCCGTACTCGCCACAAGCCGCTTCATCGACGCACCGCAGCAGACCAATTCACCGTCACCGCCGTCAAGCACCTCGACAATATTCCCGCAAGCCATACATTTATATATCTCAAATCTCTTCGCCATAGCAGTTCCCTTTCAAAAATTTTATTCACAAATACCTGCTTCTCTATGCTTTTCAAGTATCGCATCGGCAAGT
>DAOVIC010000058.1 GCA_030671565.1 Anaerohalosphaeraceae bacterium | reverse complement strand
TGATAGGCCTGTTTTCTTGCTGCTATATTGTGCTGTGGCCCTTTTCTTTCTTGTTTGCCTTTTGCCGCCAATGCCGGGCCAGCAGCGATTAGCAATACCACACAAGCAATAATTACTGTTTTGAGTGCGTTTTTCTTCATTTTACAGCTCCTTTCAAAAACCATTTTAATTACTTTGGCAACTCTTAACATTTGTTTCAACTTGCAAGTGGATGGAAATGGCTGAAAAGTTACATGCTGCGTGGAAAATTTTTCATTAATTACCAAAAAATGAAAACCGCCATGTTTTGTTGGTCAGCGAACGATGTGTTCTATTTGTGCTATTGCTGCTACTACGGCGTTTTCTACCCTTAGGGTTGAATTGCTGAGTTTGAAAAGTTTGAAACCGGTGCGATCCATTATTTCCAGTTCGAAATCTACCCAGCCGCCTTCGGGACCTATCGCAATAATAATGCGGTGGGAGGTTTTGACTGTTTGGGGTTTCAGGTATTTGGTTGCGTGTACGTCGGCTGTGAGCTTGAGCGAACCAGGCTGCTGGGTTTCGATGCGAGGGAGGATTTCTTCGAAGAAGCAGCGGAATCGCCGGTGTATTTGGACTTTGGGCAGGTTTGTTCGTTTTCCCTGCGAAAGCCCTTCGAGAAGCTGTTTTTTTATGTTTTGCGGTTCCATTGCCGATGCGCTGAAGTAGCATTGTTCGACGCGGTTTGCGTTTATCAGATGGATGTTTTCGACGCCCATGGTCGCAGCGGTCTGTAGGACTTTTTTCAGGGTCTGGGGACGGGGCAGCGCACAGATCAGGTCTATTGCCGGCGATTGCCTGGCGGCGGCAGCTGCAAATGTACAATCCAGCGTCGCGCAGGTTTTGGTTAGCTCGATTATCTTTGCCGCTGCGATTGGCCCATTCAGGAGGCCAGCTTCGATCGTCTCGCCATGTTTGGCTTTTAATATGCTGCGGATATGCCGAAGGCGCGGCCCGTCTATGCGATATATACTGCCGGTAACGTGATCGGTATTTTCCAGTATTACAAGGTTCATTGGCTGAGCGAGCATAACAGCATTGACAAGTACGCGCGATGCGCATTGCTATTATACATTCCCAGCGGTGATTCTGGTATTTCTATTTTAGCCAGTTTTCGGCAATTATTGCCAAATCGAATTCGTTTACAACTCCATCGCCGCCATTGGGTGCGATGTCTGCGGAATGGGCACTCTTTTGGAGCCATTGTTCGGCAAGTACGGTGATGTCTTGAGTATTAATCTGATTATCAGGCTGGGCTGGTGCGATGTCGCAAGCCGGATCGAATGCATCTTCAGACGAGATGGTTAGCCATGCCGAGGAGATTCGGGCAAGGTCAGCTATGTTAATTATTCCATCGCCGCCCTCTGGTGAAATGTCTGCGCTTAGTGTGGTAAGCATCCATTGGGCAGAAACAGCAGAGAAATCTTCTATGCCAACGCCGTATGGGCAGGCGATATCGCCGGGAGTATCGGCCTCCCACATAAGCCTTGGGTAGTTCGTGTTCTCGCAAATCTTCCAGACAGTATCAAAATCCCAGTTGACGTTTGTAAATGTGTTTGCTTGCTGCATCAAATCCGTGGTCTTGGCTGTTCCGCCGGCACTGGTTGATTGGCCGCTGGTCTGAATGTCCCAGAAATTCCCTATAAGATATGTTTGGGTGCCAGAAATCAATCCACAAAATCCTCCCGGATTGCTATAAGCCCTGCCGTCAACTACATGCCCCGAAGAATAGTTATTAGAAACATTACAGTCTTTAATATGACCGACCAGCCCACCACTATCAATTATGATATCAATCTCATCCATAAAAGAAACGCCGGTTGCATCTACACTGCCGAGGGCATAATTATTCATTAACACGGCACCCTGGGCATAGCCGATCAATCCACCTGCGGCATTCATAGATAAAGAGGGCATTATGTTGTCAGGACGAACAAGAGTTACATTTGCCGTCGAGTAGCAGTTTCTAATTATCGGCGTGCCCACAGTCGGCAAAGGTCCGATCGGCGGGTCATCGCCAATATACTCCTTATGAACCCATCCACATAATCCGCCGATACCGAAGAGGCCGCTAATCGTTCCGGTTGTAAAACAATTTTCTATAGTTGCACCGTAATTGTCATTGCATAAAGCACCGGCGGAAGTGGCATATGTGATATCTACATTTTCGACGCCGAGGTTTTTAATTACGGCTTCTTTGACATAGCCAAATAAACCGCTATTACTCTGCAAATTCAGTACAGAAAAACCTGCACCATCAAATTGTCCGAAAAATTCATTAATTATAGCATCAGAGTACGTTGTTCCGGAAAGGTCTATGTCATTGGTTAATACAAAATGTTTATCCTTATCTTCAGGGTGAAGTCCTATCGCGATAAGATCTTCTGGAGTTGCTATTTCATAGGGCGAGTTTAATGTTCCAAATCCACCGCTGTATGGCCAGTATGCGTAGAAATCCTCTGTCTGGTCTGTTGTGATATTCGTATATAAGCGGCTCCAAGTAAATAGCCATCCATCCTTGGATATGCGTAAACTCCCTGACCACCCGGAGGGGACAATTATTTCATAATAACCGTTCTCATCAGTAATGTCCGTATTCCCTGTCGGTACGAATGGGTTTTCACGAGCTTCCAGCGTCACGCCTTCCAAGCCGGTACCGTCGGATAGCGTTACGTATCCCGAGATACTTACATCTGTAACAACAGGTATGTCGGTGTTTCCGAAGTTTTTGTTTTCGTATTGCCCATTGGCTACTATTGAGAGTTGGTATGTACCCGCGCCGCCCGGGAGTGTTTGTGTCCATCCCTCCTGCATTACTTCTGCAACTGTGATGTCATTTGGTGCGGATAAATTGGTAAACTCGTAATATCCGTTTGGGTCGGTTATGTCGTTAGGTTCGTTAATGTCCCATGTGCCGTTATCGTTCTCGTCGATATATATTCTCCATCCGGGTATATCATCTTCGCCTTCATCCCATACGCCATTGCCATTGCCGTCGTTAAATTTGTATCCGCTGACGGTAGTCGGTTGCGGCGGCGGGTCGGCGGAGATGCTCATATATGTACCTGCGTGGGGGTAATCGCTTGATGAATAATAGACCCTCTCCCAGCCCCACTCATCCCAAATCCAATCGTAATATGACATCCAGACGTAGTTTTCATTACCGGCCCCGCCTCCTGTAAGCATACAATAGGTATAGCTATCGCTAAACTCGACTGAATAACCAAACGAACCACTTTCAAGTATAAACTGTTTATCCGTTGGAATCGTATATGATTTAGTGAAAGAACCGCCGTATGACGAACCTGGTAAACCGTAAAATGTAAAAGTTTCAAGCAAACTGCCCGGGCTGGTATAGTAATCTGTTCCCCGGTAGAATCTAACAGTCACCCTGCCAGGCGAAGATGTTTCGGTATAATATCTGAACGTAAAACTCTTTACAAGTCCTCCGCTGCTTGTTCCGTAGTCAAGCATCTCAAAGTCAACGTCGGCGGCGGCCACATAGCCGCTTTGATCCGTATTGCTGTAGATGACCGTTGCGCTAGTTGCAGTTGCCGAAAATAAAAGACTTATTATGATGACTGTCCAAGCCGAAAGACCTACACTTCCCGTGTAACTGCTTGCAAATTTCATCGCCTCTTCCTTATAGGTATTATGTTGAGATTCTTTGCCGTGGCTCTTTATTTTTTTCAAAATGGAAGATTGTGCCGTCTCCTTGATCGCTGTGTATCTTTCCATTTCACTGATCCGATCCCTCAATTAACTGACAAATTAAGGGCTTTTCCGCTTTTGGTTGTATTTTAAGCTGAAACACTCACTTTACAAGAAAAAAACGACTTTTAACGGACTTCTGTTGATATAGACACCGGAAATGGGGGGGGCGTTACAGAAAAAGTGCGAAATCAGGAAATTATTGGTATTTTCGGGCTGTTTTGCTCTAGGCGATCAGCTTGAATGCGTCTTCGGCTATCATTGATTCTGTGATACCGAGTGCTTTTGCGTGGTCGTTTGCCTTTGTGATCTTTCTTTTGCAGAATCTTTCGAGGGTTCCTATCGGGTTGTCCGGGCCGCTTTCTACTATCGCAGCAGCTTTACCATATCCGTTACATGCTTCGACGTCTATCGCCGGACATGCGAGGAAGCCTTTTGGGCCAGTGACGGCGAGTATGCTAAAGCCCGGCCATTTTGTGCAGAAACCTTCTACGGGACCGTTTGGAGTGTCGTATTTTTGTGTGATAGTTTCCATACCGTAACCTTTCTCATAATGATAATAGCAAAGATTACAATGGGAGCGAGGGAATGCCAAGATAGAGTCTGTGCATATCGATTATACGTGGAGGCCGCAGTATCCTATATCGTTGCATACTTCCCTCATTTTTGCCCAAACATCCTCGTCGTTTACTATCTCGAGTGCGATGGGATATAGTATGTTGTCTTCCTGGAAAAGGTTTTCTCGCATTCTTTTCAGGAGGTACTTTGAGATGGATTTGAGTTTTACTTTAAAGCGTCCGTCTTTTTGCTGGTTGAAAGTTGCGATTAGCTTAATGAGATCGTCTACTGCGACCCTGATGTAGATGTGGTCGTTCTGTGCCGTTCGACAAAGGGTTTCCCAACCGTGCTTTCTGAGGAAGGGAAAGATTATGTCCTCTTCTCTTTCGATGTGCTCTTCCATTGCGTTTAGGTGTTCTGTGATGTGCGCAAGTCTTCTAAATTCAGAGCAAACGTCTGTGACGTTTTCCATGGCGTCGATCTCCTTTACTACTCCTTCAAGATCGGCGAGGTAGCAGCGCGTGATCTCGTGCTCGGCCATGACTTTTCGCAGGATGTGGCTGTACGGAAGCTTTGTTTTGATAGAGGTGCTGTTCTCTTCGAGTATTCCCATGAGCATGAAGGCTGAGGATAGCTGCTGGACGAGTTGGGCAGGCAGTCCGCTTTCGATGAGGTTTTGCTCTGCGGTTGCGATGTCCTGGGGACAAACGTCAGAGATGAGCCTGGTTGCTTCTTTGCGCAGAACGATAGGATCCTCGCCCTTGCTGATCCTTCTGAGCAAGCGGGTTAATTCGTCGGCATTTTTTGGCTTATCTATCTTACCCATTTTTAAGCCTCCTAATTAAAGTACCCTAATTTGCCGGCCTTCATAATTCCTACGAAGATACCGAATGTTGCGATTTCAAATAATGCTTTCTTCATTTACCATATAATAAGTGCCTGACCGGCGCACGTACTGAGCGCAACAAAGGTTAAACGGGTCAAGCACAAATGGCTTTGTGAGGGTTATAACAATAATACCGGTCGCAAAGCGGCTTCAGTAATACTACTTTAGAAGTGGTTGGGTTGTTCGCATCGAAGAGGTTTTTCCGTAGAGTTGATGTGAGTGTATACATAAAAAAAACGGCACACCAGTTTTGACCGGTGCGCCGTTATATTGCTGATAGTGCTGGATGTTACTTGTTCCTGATGGCCGCCTGAGCAGAAGCCAGACGTGCGATCGGGACGCGGAATGGTGAGCATGATACATAGTTCATTCCGACACGGTGACAGAAGTCAATGCTGTCCGGCTCGCCGCCGTGTTCGCCACAGATACCGACCTTAAGCTTATTGCGTACGCTTCTACCAAGTTGCGTACCCATCTCTACCAGTTTGCCAACACCTGTCTGGTCGAGAGACTGGAACGGGTCGACAGCGTAGATTCCGTGCCTTACGTATTCGCCGAGGAACTTGCCCGCGTCGTCACGTGAAAAGCCCATCGTCATCTGTGTCAGGTCGTTCGTTCCGAAGCTGAAGAATTCTGCTTCTTCGGCTACTGCGTCAGCTGTAAGAGCTGCACGCGGTACTTCGATCATTGTACCGATCATGTATTTGATCTTGGTTTTCTTTTCCTTGAAGACCTGTGCGATCTCGTCGAGTACAGCGGTTTTTACGAGCTTGAGCTCTTCGACTGAACCGATCAGCGGGATCATGATCTCAGGAAGTACAACCTTGCCGGATTTCTTAACGGCGATGGCCGCTTCGATGATCGCCCTTGCCTGCATACGGTATATCGCAGGATAGGTCACTGCCAGACGGCAGCCGCGGTGACCGAGCATCGGGTTGAACTCATGGAGCTTTTCAACTTCTTCCTTAACCTGCTTTGGAGTAACCTTCAGACGTCTTGCCATTTCTATCTGAGAATCCTTTTCATGCGGTAGGAACTCGTGAAGAGGAGGATCCAGAAGACGGACAGTTACCGGGAGACCGGCCATAGCCTTAAAGATACCAGCGAAGTCCTTGCGTTGATACGGAAGCAGTTTCTTAAGTGCGCCTTCGAACTGCTTTTTGGCAGTTGCGTACTTTTTGGCAACCAGTTTTTCTTCCTTAGAAGATGCTGCGTCACTAATCTCCTGAAGCATTTTTGTGTAGTCTTCGGCAGCCAGGATCATCGACCGTACGGGCCAGATACGCTCGCCTTCGAAGAACATATGTTCTGTTCTGCAAAGTCCGATGCCTTCGGCACCAAAGTCGCGGGCTCTTTTTGCATCAGCAGGAGTGTCTGCATTTGTCCGTACGCCAAGCTTGCGAATCTTGTCACACATTTTCATGAACTTGCCGAAATCGCCGCTGAGTTTGGGTTCTACAGTTGCCAGCTGGCCTTTTATGATCTGTCCGGCTGAACCATCGAGGCTGATCCAGTCGCCTTCCTTGATGGTCACATTGTCAACGGAAAATTTCCGTGCCTTTTCTTTGATGACCAGGTCGCTTACGCCTGCGACGCAGCATTTGCCCATTCCGCGTGCAACTACTGCCGCGTGGCTTGTCATTCCGCCGCGTGCCGTGAGAATACCAACGGCTGCGTCCATGCCGCCGATGTCTTCGGGGCTTGTCTCGATCCTGACGAGGATGACCTTCTTGCCTTCTGCTCTCCATGCTTCTGCGTCGTCAGCGGTGAATACTACCTGACCGACGGCTGCACCCGGCGATGCGGGCAGGCCAGTTGTCAGGACGTTGCGTTTTGCCTTAGGATCGAATGAAGGATGCAGAAGCTGGTCGAGCTGATCCGGTTCAACGCGTGTTACAGCGGTTTTTCGTGTGATGAGCTTTTCGTCGACCATATCTACAGCACACTTAATAGCCGCTGCCGCAGTACGTTTGCCGCCGCGGGTCTGTAGTATGTAAAGCTTCTTTTCCTGTATGGTAAATTCCATATCCTGCATGTCTTTGTAGTGCTTTTCGAGTCTGGTCATCAAAGCGGTGAGCTGCTTGTAAGCCTTTGGCATGACCTTGTTGAGTTTTTTCAGGGGCAGCGGTGTTCGGATACCGGCCACAACATCTTCGCCCTGGGCGTTCATGAGAAATTCACCGTAGAACTCTTTCTTTCCGGTACTTGGGTTTCTTGTAAAGCAAACGCCTGTTCCGCAGTCTTCGCCCATGTTGCCGAATACCATGGCCTGAACGTTAACGGCGGTGCCGAGGAGGCCCGTTATCTTGTTGAGTTGGCGGTATTTGATAGCTCTCGGGATGTTCCATGAATCGAATACAGCGTTGACGGCGAGCTTTAACTGTGCCATTCCGTCCTGTGGAAACATTCTGCCAACGTGCTTTTTGTAGATCGCTTTGTATTTGTCTACTACGCCCTTGAGTTGGTCAGCGGTAAGGTCGCTGTCAACTTCGACGCCGGCTTTTACCTTTGCGGCGTGGATGGCTTTTTCGAAATGCTCGTGGTGGCATCCCATTACGACGTCGCCGAACATGTCGATAAACCTGCGGTAGATGTCGTATGCGAATCTTGGATTACCGGTTTTCTTTATGATACCTGCGATGACATCGTCGTTAAGACCGAGATTCAGGACGGTGTCCATCATACCTGGCATTGAGACGGCAGCACCACTTCTGACGCTGACGAGAAGAGGGTTTTTGGGATCGCCGAGTTTTGCGCCCATGACCTTTTCGAGCTTTTTGATATTTGCTTCGACCTGTTCGGCAAGACCTACGGGCCATTTCCCCTTTTTCTTGTTGTATTCATCGCAGACAGAGGTTGAGATAGTGAATCCACCCGGTACAGGTATTCCGAGGCTGGACATTTCAGCGAGGTTTGCACCCTTACCGCCGAGCAATTCTTTCATAGTAGCATTGCCTTCGGCTTTTCCGCCGCCGAAGAAGTAAACCATTTTTGTTTTCTTTGCCATTACTTACGTCTCCTTTTAGTATGGTATATGGTCACAATAACATAGTGTAATTAAACAGGTCGCTAACTATATTACAGAACGCTGGCGGGGTCAAGGGCAAAAAGGGTTTTACTGCAATAATTTGGGGACAAGGGTGGATTTTGGTGTTTTAAGGGGTAGTAGCTTTAGGAGTTGAATCTGGTTATTAGCCTTCTGCTACGGTTCTGTGAGTAGGTTCTGTTGATATTTTGTGGAGCTTTCCGGTGCATCTGTCGCATCCACATGCACCGACCTGGCGTAGTGAGGATGTTCCTATGAGGTTTTTCACCTCGATGAGTTTTGCACCCTTGGCTTGCATCTGCCTTTGTGCAATCTCCGCGGCATTTCTGTCACGAGCGCCAATTGCGTCTGTAAGTACGGTAACTCTTTTTTTCCTTGCGAGTAGTCCGAGTACGGTTGCTTTTACGGCATCTTCTGTAAGAGCTCCGATGATCAGGAACTCGTCTACCTTTAGCTCGCTTAGCATTCTGTCAGCTCTTGGCTCCATGAATGGATCGATGCGTCTTTTGTGGAGAATTACCTGTTCGTATTGTTTGAATATTTCACGGGGCAGGTCAGTACATCCGTCGGCCTCGAACGAAATGTTCTTATTTCTTATGGTGTAATGGAGTTTTTGCTGGGCGGCCAGATCGTGGCGATCGTGTATAGAGTTATTGTCCGACCCGGTAAAATCTCTCGCCGTTGAGATGACCCTTATATTGCTTAGGCGTGCCCACGCCATGATTCGCCGTATGTTTGCGAGAACACGACGATGGTTTCTGACGCAATTTGAACCCTCAGCGAGAAAAAAGTCCCGCTGAGTGTCTACATCGACAAGGACCCGTTTACGTCTTAGAGTAAGAATCGGTCTTATCATATTTTACGCCTTTGAAACTGCAGATGACATAAAGATTATCTGATATAATGACTACGCCAGTGTCACTATTCAGTTCTATCGAACTTAGGAAAGGTTGACTTTAGTGGTATTAGTGTGCAAAATGGGATTTTTATTGGCGGTTGAAAAGAGTTCTGTGCCATTGAAACGGCTTTTTAAGGTTTAATAAAGAATACAGTTTGGGAAATATATGACCAGGAAAGATGTAAAAGATTATGCTAATATCTCGCTTCGTGAGGAAGATATTTGCGGTAAGATCGACTTTGAGGGTATTTTCGGACGAAAGAGGCCGGTGCATATCGAGGTTGGCAGCGGTAAAGGTACTTTTCTTGTTGGCGCTGCAAAGGCGATGGGCGAGGTTGATTTTCTGGGGATCGAATGGGCGAATCGATATTATAAGCTGGCAGTGGACAGGATCGGGCGATGGGGAATTGGTAACGTCCGGATAATCCGTACTGATGTGGCGAGTTTTCTGCCAGAGTTCGTTGGTGACGGGTCGGTAAACTGGTTTCATATTTATTATCCGGATCCGTGGCCGAAAGCGCGGCATCATAAGAGGCGGTTTATCTGTAGTTCAAATATGGACCAGATATTGCGGTGTCTTGAGATC
>DAOVIC010000131.1 GCA_030671565.1 Anaerohalosphaeraceae bacterium | reverse complement strand
GGTTTATGAGAAGTTTTACCAGGAGCATACCGACCAGAAGAATCTTGCTCACGCGGTTTATGGTTTGCCGGAACTTTTCCGCGACAAGATCAAAGGTGCGGACCTGATCGCTAACCCGGGGTGTTTTCCAACGGGTGCGGTTTTGGCGATTGCGCCGCTGCTTAAAGCAGGTCTTATTGCTGTTGACGATATTGTTGTAAGCTCTGTTACCGGTTCAAGCGGGGCGGGTAAGAATCCTTCGGCTTTGTTTCATTTTCCGAATATGAACGAGAATGTTTTTCCGTATGGTATCGGTGTGCATCGTCATATGCCGGAGATGGAACAGGTTGCCGGTGACGTTGCGGGTAAGGCGGTGGAGCTGTTGTTTCAGCCGCATGTCGGATGTTTTGACTGTGGGATACTTTCGACGGTGTATTGCAAGCCGGTGGGGGATATTACGCAGGATGAGCTTTACGATGTTTACGGTAAGTTCTATGCGGGCGAGCGGTTTGTGCAGGTTTTGAAATCGGCTCCGAAGATCAAAGACGTTGCGGGGACGAACTACTGTCATGTGTTCCCTACTGTTGCCAAGGGCAGGGTCGTTTGTTTTTCTGCGATAGATAATCTTATCAAGGGCGCATCGGGCCAGGCGATCCAGAACATGAATATCATGTTCGGACTCGATGAGACTGCCGGTCTTCAGTAGGCCCGGTCAGAGTACGCACTGGCTTTTACGTTTTTTGCAGGTATGTTTCAGCCGGTGATTATTAGTCGTTTATTTTGATGGCAAACCATTGGTAAAAGGCTGGGATCACGAAAAGCGTCAGCAGGGTTGCCGAAGTCAGGCCGAATACGACGACTGCAGCTAATGGCCTTTGGACCTCTGAACCGATGCCGGTTGACAACAGCAGCGGGAGCAGTCCCAAAACGGTTGTTATTGTGGTCATTAGAACCGGTCGAAGCCGCTGGATGCTGCCGGTGATAATTGACTCCTTCATTTCCATGCCTTCGCTTCGCAACTGATTGATTCGGCTTACCAGTACGACACCGTCTTGTACGGCGACACCAAAGAGGGCGATAAATCCGACGGCAGCAGGTACGGACAAATACTCACGCATCAAAAACAAGCCCAGTACTCCGCCGATCAATGCCAATGGCAGATTGATAATGATAAGCATCGCCTCGCCTATAGAGCCAAATGTCAGGCAGAGGAGCAGGAATACCAGAACGATGACAACGGGGACAATAATTGCCAGCCTTGCCATAGCCCTTTGCTGGTTTTCGAACTGTCCGCCATATTCGATATGGTATCCGTCAGGCAGTTCTATGTTGTCGGCAATACTTTTTTTAATATCTGCGACAACGCTTCCCAAATCTCTGCCCCTTACATTGCCCTGGATGACCCATCGCCTTTGATTTTTTTCACGATTTATCTGGATGGGTCCGATCACTTCTTTAATCTGGGCGACCTGTTTTAATGGTACGAGATTTCCATTTTCCGCATGGACGAGCAAATCTTCTATAACCTTAGGGTCTGACCTGTAAGCTTCCTGATAGCGAACATGAATTCCAAAACGTCGGACGTTGAGATAGATGTTATCTATTACCTCTCCACCGATAGCCAGTTCTACGATCTCCAGTATCTCACTGACGTTTATTCCGTATCTGGCGCATGCCTGGCGGTCGGCTATGATCTGGATCTGTGGCTGACCGAAGCTTTGCTCGACGGCAAGGTCCACCAGGCCGGGGATAATGTCAATGGAGTTGTGAATTTCCTGGGCCTTTGACTTGAGTACGTCGAGATCTTCACCGAAAAGCTTTACAGCGATCTGTGCCTTGATGCCACTTAGCAACTCATCGAAGGCGTTCTGGATCGGCTGTGTAAAATTCAATTGAACGCCGGGATAACTCGACAGCGTTTCGTTGAGAGCTTCGATGAGGTCTTTCTTGCTTTTGTAAGTCGGCCAGATGTCCCGTTCTTTCAACTCAATGTGTACTTCTGCGTAGCTGACCGGATGCGGATGGCTGCCTGCCTCGGGCCTTCCGATACGGGAGAGCACCTCCTCGACTTCTCCGAAGGCAATGATTTTCCTTTCAAGGGTCTGGATGACCTCGGTGCCTTTTTCGAGTGAAATCGAAGGTGCCATGGTAACGCCGATCAGTATGGAACCTTCTTCAAGTGTCGGGATGAATTCGGTGCCGAGCAAAGGTATAAGTGAAACGCTGCAAACAAAAGCAATTAGCACAGTCCATAGAACTTTTTTTCTATTATTAATTGCCCATATAAGGCATGGTCGATAAATATTTTTTAGTTTTGTTACCAGTGCGAATTCTTTGTGTTCGCCTGCTTTAAGCAAATAGGTGCACAATGCAGGAGCTACTGCAACTGCGAAGATCAGAGAGCCGAGCAAGGCGAAACAGAGCGTAAAAGCCATAGGTGAAAACATTTTTCCTTCAACGCCTTCAAGGCTGAAGATCGGTAGAAAGACGGTGATCACAATTATGATAGAGAAGATGATCGGTCGGCTGACCTCTTTGGCGGATTCAAAAATGATGTCGGTTTTCTTGCGTAACGTGTCCTCTGTATTAGTGTTCAGATGGCGGTAGATGTTCTCTACCATAACAACAGCACCATCGCAGAGCATGCCGATGCCGATGGCGATACCACCTAAAGACATCAGATTGGCTGAGATACCCATTAGGCGCATGAATATTATAGATATGAGCGCACACAGCGGCAGTGCAAGCGAGACAATGAAAGCAGCTCGGAAGTTGCCAAGAAAAGCAAACAATACTATTATGACCAGTACGGCTCCCTGCAGCAGGGCCTCTTTGATAGTCCATGTTGCCTGTTGCACGAGTTCAGCCTGTTCGTAATAAGGCACTAAACTGATGCCTTCAGGCAAAGATTTCTGCACTTCCGGAATTTTTTCGTATAAATTTTCAATAACCTTAGAGGTGTTCTGTCCGTAAAGCTGAAGCACCATTCCGGAGACAACTTCTTCGCTGCCATTTCGAGATACAACTCCGCGACGTATCTCCTTTCCATAATCAATCTCGGCCAAATCGCCGATTTTGATCGGTACTCCCCCGATAACTTTAACATGAATATTTCTTATGTCGTCAAGATCCTGTAAAAGGCCGATACCTCTGACAAGGAGTTCTTCACTACCGAGCAGCATAAATTGTCCGCCGGCATTTTTGTTGTTTTCCTGGACGGAGGTGACGACTTCTTCGAGGCTGATCTTATACTTGTTCAGAGCGTGTGGGTTTATTTTGATTTGATATTGAAGGACATGTCCTCCGATCGAAAGTATATCCGTTACCCCGGGTACAGTCTGCAGCTGATATTTGACGACCCAGTCATTTATCTCACGAAGATATGTAATCGGATCCTTTCCGTCCGTATCAGCATCAGCATCCATAGTTAAGTAATAGATAAATATTTGTCCAAGCCCGGTGGAGATCGGCCCCAATGCCGGCGGCTTCTGCATTTCGGGCAGTTGCGCCAATGCCTCATTTAGTCTTTCTGATACGATCTGGCGGGCAAAGTAGATATCGACGTCATCATCAAAGTAAACGTATATGACCGCCATGCCGAAAGCGGAAGTACTTTTTATTTGTTTGACACCGGGCAAGCCGTTCATTGCCGATTCGATCGGAAATGTTATCAGTCGCTCTATCTCTTCAGGTGCCATGCCATCAACGTCAGCGAAAACAGGCACCATTACTGGTGAGATATCGGGAAAGGCGTCTACCGGTAGTTGAGAGTATTCGTATATCCCCAGTACCGTTACTGCTATTATACCAAGGATAACAAAAAATCTGTATCTGAGAGAAATATCAACAATTTTCTTATGCATTCAAATTTTCCTTTTAATGGCCATGACCGGCATGGCTGTCGAGTGTGCTGGTGACAATTATAGCCTTAAGCTCAAAAGCTCCTTTTGTGACATATTGCTGGCCGGGTTCGAGTCCTGAAGTTATCTGGACGAAAGCCGGATCGGATTGGCCAAGATTTACAAAACTGGGTTCAAAACCGTGCTCGTCTTTGACGAATACGCATTTTTTACCCTCGAGAGTCTGGACAGCATCTTTGGGGATTATTACGTCTGCCTGAACGCCATCTATAGCAACCCTGGCGGTGACAAAAAGGCCGGGACGAAATACACCTGTGCTGTTCGGTAATACAACTCTTGCAAGTGCTGTTCTGGATTCTACTCCAACCACAGGGCCGACATAGTCGATCACGGCTTGTGCGTCGGGTATCGTCTGGCCCGCTGAGATTATGACCTTCTGGCCTTTTTTGACTTTCATCAGGTCTTTTGGGTATACATGCAGATCAACCCAGACAGTGCTTAAATCAGCAATCACAAACACATCTGTATCATCACCTACAACCTCCCCTAAGGTAATATGTTTATCAATAACGGTTCCGTTAAACGGTGCTGTTATTTCAAATTTAGTTAGCTGACTTCCCTGTTCCATAGGCAGCTTTTTAAGATACTCTTCACTAAAATCCAGGGCATGGAGTTTTTGCTCGAAACTTCGCATTTCGATCTTAGCTTCGGCAAAGCTTTTTTTCGCATCGAGATAATCCTGCTCGGAAGAGATTTTCTCTTTCCAAAGTTTCTCTTCACGTTCAAATATTGTTTTGGCCAGATCGTAACGTTCGATCGCAGCAAGGTATCCGGCTTTTGCGTCTGCCAGGTCACGGCTTCTTATTATTGCCATGACCTCGCCGTCTTTTACAGTATCGCCTAATTTCTTTTTAACTTCGCTGGCAACACCTG
>DAOVIC010000088.1 GCA_030671565.1 Anaerohalosphaeraceae bacterium | reverse complement strand
GTCGGCATAACGGGCCAAAGCGAAAAAGCCCTCAAAAGCACCGATACAAAATACGAAAAGATCTACGTCCACCCCGCACACCACGCAGGCTACTATCCCGGCGCAGCCCAGATGACACTAAAGCTCATCTTCGACCCTGACAAAGGAACCATACTAGGCGCTCAGGCGATAGGCCCCAAAGGCATAGACAAAAGGATCGACGTAATGGCCGTAGCAATCCGCGCAGGACTAACCGTCCACGATCTGACACACCTTGAACTTTCCTATGCACCACCATTCGGTTCGGCAAAGGATCCCGTAAACTACGCCGGTTTCGTCGCATCCAACGTAATAAACGGCGACATGCCCGTCTGCCACACCGAAGACGTAATAAACACCAATGGCGACCAGATACTACTCGACGTTCGCACACCTGCTGAATTCCGGGCAGGCACAATACCAAACGCAATTAACATCCCGCTCGACGAACTGCGAAGCCGTCTCGATGAACTGGACACAAACAAAGAGATACTCATCCTGTGCCAGGTGGGTCTCCGCGGTTACCTCGCCACAAGAATACTCAAACAAAACAATTTCAAATGCAAAAACTTGACCGGCGGCTATAAAACATACAAAGCTTTCACCGCCGATCACACAAATAAGGAGCCATCGAAAATGACCTCGAATATTCAATCCGATGCAGGAATATGCGGAATGATTGCAAATGGCAAACCACAGGTAGCTTACACCATTGACGCGACATGCATCCAGTGCCCCGGCCCGATCATGCGGCTGAAAGAAAGCCTCGACACTATCAACGATGGACAGGCTATTGCGATATTCAGCAAGGACCCCGGATTCGCCGCCGACATCGCCGGATGGTGTGACAGTACCGGTAACACCTTCGTAGGCATAGAAACCGAAAACAACTGCCACAAGGCAACAGTAATAAAAGGCAGTCCAAAACAAACAGACGACGCCGCTCAAATCGAATCAAGAAGGAGGAACTAATAGAAGGAGTAGAAGAAGGCGGCGTTGCGATGTACCTAAGCAACGCCGAACAGGCAAACACAAACCTGTTTATATAATGAAAAAAAACGGCGGGGCGGTTCAATCACGTCCTGCCGTTCTAAAATACAAGTCCCAAAAACAATCCAAGTGCCCCGATAACCGCCCCTGCAAGCGTTATTTGCGACCACTTCTCATATTTAGCAAACCCCGGATGCTGGTCCTCGAACTCATGATAATAATCGTCAAGTCCGCTATCCTCACCAGGCTGCATCCATACCCTGACACAAATATGCCCTAAAACGCTAACCAGAAATACCGGCGCCGAAAACAGTATGATAAAGCCACCCATAGAAATCTTTCAAAATAATCATCGGTCAGTTTGAATACGTTATTTCTCACCGCCAAGAACCTCTGCGATATTAAGACCGTGATCCTTAATGCGCCTGTAAGCGTTCAGCATATCCGTATAGATCAGACTCTTAAGCGGCGTCGTACTACCCGTACCAACACGCTCAAGGTGTCTCGTCCGGCAATCCTTCATTAGATGCGTGATATCCTGCCCATTGTTCCTTGCAGCATTAACTATCCCAGTGTCGTTTACTTTCACCGCCTCATTGATCATCAAAATATAATCGCTGACATGATCATGAAGGTCCAGCACATCTTTCAATCCCGCATCGGACATCTCCTGACCCATGTCATGCATCTTAAGATTAAGCTTGAGTATATTTGCAATGTAATCGCTTATCGACTCATACTCATCGGAAACACGAAGCTGCCGCCTGCCGTGATCCATCACATCATGCGAGATATTACCCGCCATCATATTGCTCAAAAACTCCACGATCTCCTTCTGAACAAGATCGAGATTTCTCTCCCCCTCAAAGATAAACTGTTCCTTTTCGCTGTCATGTTTCTGTGTCGCCAGCAAATCACGAAGCGGCGAAAGCATATTTTCCGTGACATCCGCCATCTTGACGATCTCATTATCAGACTGCTGGATACCCAATGCAGGAGTGTCAAGCATACGTACATCAAGGAACGTAAGATGAGGCTTTTCAGCAAGTGCCTTCTCAGGGACGATCTTATAAAGAAGCTTGCTAAGCAATCCGATCAACGGCAAAAAGAAAAGAGCGTTAGCAACGTTAAACACCGTATGCGTCATCGCAATACCCCTCGTTGCCGCCGAGAATACCATATCACCGCCCTCACCCAGCGTTTGAACAGACATGTCGCCCCCGCACATGTAAACTATCAGTCTCATATACCAGAAAAATACCGCTGTGATTACCACCACACCGATAACATTGACCAGCATATGAGCATATGCCGCCCGTTTTGCATTCAGCGAAGTACCAAGAGAAGCAAGATAAGCCGTTATAGTCGTACCGATATTCTCACCCAGAACAAGCGCTGCACCCGCTTCAAAACTGATAACTCCCGTCGCTGCAAGTCCGATCGTTATACCCAAAGTCGCCGAAGACGACTGAACGATTGCCGTCAGAAGGGCACCAACAAGACAGCACTTTATAACGCCAAAGTAGCTGTCAGGTGTAAAACGGTGAAACCATTCGACAAATTCCGGCATATCACGAAGCGGCGCAAAACCGCTCTTCATCAATTGCAATCCGTAAAAAACCATCCCAAGCCCAAGAAATATCGAAGCGGTAAAACGAAGCTTATCTTTCTTGCTGAAAAGATAGAAAAGCGCCGCGACACCAAGAATAGGCAGGCCGTACTTACCAACCTTAAGCACAAGGATCCAGCCGGTTATAGTCGTACCGATATTCGCACCAAGAATTACACCGATCGCCTGAACAAGCGTCATCAAACCCGCATTGACCATCCCTACAACCATAACCGTAGTAATAGAGCTCGACTGGATAAGACACGTCACCCCGGTCCCCATTCCGCAAGCCATCAAACGGTTGTTCGTGATAGCATTGATCATCTTACGAAGCCGATTACCGGCAACTGCCTGCATACCCTCGGACATATTCTTCATGCCAAGCAGGAATATCCCAAGCCCCCCGACCAGCATAACGAGCATCTCACCGAATTTTTCCCAATTCATCGCAAGGCGTCCTAATAAGTGATCAATTGAATTATTTTTCCCCGCCAAGTACCTCTGCGATATTAAGACCGTGATCCTTAACACGTCGGTAAGCGTTAAGCATATCCGTAATGATCAGGCTTTTCAAAGGAGACAGATTTCCCGTCTCGACACGTTCCAGATGATTTGTACGATATTCCTTAATAAGATGCGTAATTGCGTCGCCACGTGTCCGCGCCTTAAGAACGATCCGAACATTATCTTCCTTAACCGCAGTATTGATCATACATATATATTCCAGTATACGATCATGCAATTCAAGTATCTCATCTCTCGTTTCGTCCAGCATATCAAGTTCACCCTTATCCATCTTCAGGTTCAGCTTCAAAAGGGTTGCGATGTAATCGCCGATAGACTCGTATTCATCCGCCATACGAAGTTGCTTACGGCCGCTCTCCATAACCTCATGCGGAACCGTACCGCTCAGCAAACTGCTCAAAAACTCCACAATTTCCTTTTGAAGAACGTCCAGGATGTCTTCACGCCGGAATATCTTACCTTCGGCAGTTTCATCCCGGCCCTTTTTCACAATAACACTCTTCAGGCGAACGAGCATCTTTCGGCAAAGATCGCCCATTTGCAATATCTCTTCATGAGATTGCTGGATCCCCATCGCCGGTGTGTCGAGCATACGAACATCAAGAAACTTCAAATGAGGTACTTCCTTTGCGATCTTATCAGGCATAACACGCATAAGCACACTTGCAAGTATCGTCGTAAACGGGATCAGAAGAATAACATTTGCAATGTTAAATCCGGTATGCGCTAATGCTATCCCCTTCATCGCATAACTGTACGTTGATTCACCATCAACTACTACCGCAGTTGTAATAAGATCCGCTCCGATGATATCCTTTATGAAAGTCATATAAAACGGGAACACCGCCGTTATCCACGCCACTCCAAGTATTTTGATTATCACATGTGCTGCCGCCGCACGTTTGGCGTTTGTCGATGCGCCTATGGAACCCAGGCACGCCGTAATGGTCGTACCAATGTTTTCACCAAGAACCAAAGCTGCCGCCGTTTCAAAATCAAGAAGGCCAGCCCCGACCATTCCCATCGTAATACCAAGCGTCGCAGAGGAAGACTGCACGATCGCTGTCACCGCGGCACCTACAAGACAGCACCGTAATACGCCAAAGTAATCGTCCGGCCTGAACCTTGCGAACCACGCCCTGAAACCTTCCATTTCACTAAGAGGGCGGAAACCATCCTTCATCAGTATCAGACCGAAGAAAACCATTCCAAGGCCGAGAATCATCATCGCCGTATAGCGAAGTCGTTCGTTCTTGCTGAACAGAAAGAAAAACGCCGCAAACCCCATCATCGGCAAACCGTACTGACTGACCTTCAGCACAAGTATCCAACCCGTTATCGTAGTACCTATATCAGCACCGAGTATAACACCTATCGCCTGCGTCAGGTTCATCAGCGTCGCGTTAACCATCCCCACAACCATCACCGTCGTAACAGAACTCGACTGGATCATCATCGTTATGACAAGCCCCACTCCGCACGCCATGAATCGGTTATTAGTGACCGCGTTGATCAACGATCGCATTCTGCTTCCGGCAACGGCCTGCATTCCCTCGGACATATTCTTCATCCCGAGCAGAAACACACCAAGCCCGCCGATAACAGTAACCAGCATCCCACTCAATTCTTTTGCAAATTCCAAATCCATATCTTATATCGCTTTCAGCTGAAATTTCCCGGTTTTTCCCTAAAAAACACCGGATATTAACATGATAACCACAGTTGCCGCACTTTTAGCACAATCCGCGAAAAAATGCCAGAAAACAAAAAAAAATACAAAATTTCCCCCGCAAAACCCCCAAAAATCCAACCTTGGTTCCTACCCCCTGAACCCTCTTTGTAAAAACTCCTCATGGATCAGCCCATTAGTACAAACGATCTCCTTATAATCGCTCATTGGTTTGCCGGACAGGTCCGTTATTTTCGCCCCGGCCTCTTCTGCAATAATCATCCCGGCCGCCACATCGTAAGCATTCAGATTAAGCTCCCAAAACCCGTCAACCCTTCCGCAGGCAACGTAGCAAAGATCAACCGCAGCCGATCCAAATCGCCGAACTCCCGTGATCTCAGGCAATATCCGAACAAAGTAACCAAGGTTGTTATGCTCAGCATCGTTGCGAACACAAGCAAATCCCGTCGCCATAACACAGTCGCAAAGCCGATTTTCTTTAGATACCCGAATAGCCTTTCCGTTAAGACAGGCCCCCTTATTTTTCTCCGCCTCAAACATCTCACCAAGCACCGGCGCATAAACCGCACCGAGAACCACTTCTCCGTCCTTTTCAACGGCGACCGATATCGAATAAAAAGGCTGCCCCCTTACAAAAGATGTCGTCCCGTCGATAGGATCGATGATCCAACGCCACTTTTTGCCGGTTTTTGACCCCGCGTGATCTCCGCTTTCTTCGCCAAGAATAGAATGCTCCGGATATTTCTCCCGTATCTTACCGACCAGAAAATCTTCGATAGCAACATCCGCCTCGCTAACCATATCGCGCTTCGATTTACGGCTAACCTCAAGCGTTTCCAATCGCTCCCGATATTCCAGCGACAACTGGCCCGCTGCCAAAACGATTCTCTTCAAAAAATCCTTCAAAAGTTTACTCCGCCTCTTTTTTCTGCGGTGTTAAATCTTTTTGCTCAGGCATATCTTTTTTCGGTGTGAAAAACAGGCCCGCACTAAGCTCGCTCCCGGCACTGCCGGTGGGAACATGAAGATACCTGTCGCTTAGCTTATTTTTTTTCAGCACAACATTACCCGTCTTGACAACCCCATTTTCGATGAAACTCACTTCACTCCCGGTTTGACCTTTCGCTCCGCTGGCAACTCCATAACCTGAGTAATACTTATTGCCCGCTACCATGCAATCTTCCAGAAGATATTTCATCTTGTCGCCTTCTTTGCGCATCCAGAAGTACTCGCCGCCGCTTACGACATTATTGCGAAATTCAAGATCTTCGTCCGTCTTACAGGTCCACACCCCCGCAATATGAGAACCTTCGATGATACAGTTTCTAATCGCACACCCTTTACCGCCGATACTTTTAGTACCGTCCCAGAAAACCACCGCCGCATAACATCCCGAAAACACGCAGTGATCGACAACAAACTTATTACCAGTAGCAAGAACACCGCAATAAATACTCAAAGAATCCTTCCCGCCAACGAACATACACTGCATAACCACCAGGTCCTCAAGTCCCTCCTTGATACGCGAAATACAACAGTGCCAGTTGCCGACCGTCGGATTGCCCATAAACTTCAATCCGCGAATAGTTACATTGCTCCTGTCTATTTTAAATCCGTATGTCTCCGTTACTCCATTCGTTTTCTTCGGAGCATACGCAGACATAATGACCGGCATAAGTTTCGGTTCCCAGCCGGCATCTCCCGGCAGTATAGACGCTTCGATCCGCAAACGAGTACCTCTCTTGTGATTACGAGGGCCTGAAAATGTTATTTCGTTGCGAAGAGTATATATGCCCGGCGCGATCTTTAGCGTTGTAGTTTCCTCTTTATTCATCCGGTTAATGAATGCCGCCGCCTTGTCTATAGTGCGAAAGGGCTTTTCCCTGGTTCCGCGAGACCTGTCATTGCCCCTGATATCGTCAACATAAACAGTACGAGCTAACACTGCTTCGCCAAAAAACAGCAAAACTAACATTAAAATCAAACACTTCAAAGATGTCTTATTCATACAAATCTACTTTCTATTTTCTACTCTCCGGTCGTCGGGCGACCCGGTACTCCGTCTTTGTCCCACCCCCGTGTCTTATAGTAAAGGCTCAGCATCTTGTCATACTCCTGGCGATCGCACACCTTACCTGCCAAAGGCCCCGTATGTATCGGAACAAATGTCCTCTCAGGCGGAAAATCATCTTCTCTCGTGACCCCAAGCTCAACATTGATAGCACGAGTCATATCGTATAAGTTCTGCGATGCCTTAAGCAAAGGCTCAAGTCCAAACTCTTTCCCCGTAACAGCACTGTAAAGCTCCGCATAAAAGTCCTCATGGAAGCCCAGCTCGATCCACGGAAGCCTGCAAACCCCGAACATATCGAACAGTGACCGGATATGCTGATGGTAGATCACAAGGTCGACACGGTCCTTATTCGTCCACCCCGCACCGGCTTCCAGTTCTTTCCCAACCGTCCACGCACGCGTATGGTGGGCACCGATATCGCTGGTTCCGTAAGCAAGCGCCATAGAACTCGCCCCTCGACAATCATACGCCGACTGCTCAAGCCCCTTAACATGAAGTATCAGCGGCTCAAGCTGCGGCCATCTCGCGATCACACCCTTGGCACCAAGCGCAATAGTCGCCCCGATAGATTCGCACTTCGCCGTCTGCTCGATCAGCTCCATGATCCTCTCATCGTCACCCCATTTTACCGGCTTACCGTCAAGGTCGTCAAGCGTCAAAAGGTCCTTCTCATACCCTTCGATTATCGCCGCAATAAGATTACCCATCGAGATAGTATCGAGCCCGAAGTCGTCGCAAAGATGATTCGCACGCAGAACGGACGCGAAATTGTCGATACCTACGTTGGACCCCAGCATCGCTGCCGTCTCATACTCCGGCCCTTCGGTAACGGTCCC
>DAOVIC010000054.1 GCA_030671565.1 Anaerohalosphaeraceae bacterium | reverse complement strand
GGTAAAATTTACGAAAAATTGGAAAAAAGTTGTTGCATGATATGGATATCAGGTTATACTTAACTATGTAATTCGCTCTCTTTCTTTTTATATCTCTATCTCTCTGTAGGACCTGAGGTCATTATTATTTAGTTAGTTATATTAAGATATTCTTTATTCGACCTCGGCAAGGCTGGCTTCGTAAGACGTCGGCCTTTTTTTATGCGCCCGGCGCGGGGGGGGTGGGTGCTGCAATTATGCAGTTGGCACGGACACAAAAAATTTACTGCCTTTGCCCGGTTGAGACTCGAGCCAGATTCGGCCATTGTTGCGGCTGAGTGCTCTTGAGACAATGGTCAGGCCGATACCTTCGCCACCGATATTATCATCTGGATTTAGCCTGTGGAACAATTCAAATACTTTGGTCTTGTAATCAGGATCAATGCCTATTCCGTTATCCTCTATGCAGTAGATGCTCATGTTTTCTTCTATGCGGCCTGAGATGTGCACTCTGCCTTTTCTTTCAGGGTCAAGGTACTTTAGGGCATTTTCCATGATGTTCGAAAAGATCTGATCGATCATTTTTTCGTCGCCAAGACAATCGGGAAGGTGGTCAATCACGACTTCTGTGTCATTGCTGTCGATCTGAAACTTTATGACCTGGCAAATATTTGCGATCAATTTGTTCATGTCCAGCGGTTCAATATTGATCTTTGCAGTGCCGATACGTGAGACCTTCAAAAAGGCAGTGAGCAGCCGACTTATCTTGCTGTTCGCACTTGTGATGAAACCAAGAGATTCCGGGATATCCTCATTGAGCAGCGATCTGATTCGCTTGATGTCAAAGCCTTCCGGGGTTTTGCTTTCCAATAGTTCCTGCAACTGTTTGCAGCTTTCGCTAAGCTCTCCAGAAAAGCCTGCAATATTTACAGTCGGGCTCTTAAGGTCATGGGAGGCGATATAGACGATGCTTTGCAGTTCATCGTTCTTTTCCTGAAGGATTTTGAGAAGTTTTTCACGTTGCAGCTCTGCTTCTTTACGTTCAGTGATTTCCCGGTTGAGGGGTATAAAAGCCATACGCTGCAGTATCGTCCAGAGCGTGAACACGAATACTCCTGCGATACAAGTGCTCATCGACAGGAGAACAATAGCGATAATGGTGCTTTTTCTGTGTAAATCGGATAAGTCATAATTGATCTCAAAGGTGATATTTCGGCCATTTGGTAATCGCACTGTTTGCGTAAGACGAAAAATATCAGGCCCCTGAATTTTGCGGGCAAACTTGACAATTGTAATATTGCCATCAAGTATGACGTTAAATGTAACAACGTTTGGTTGGATTTCACCCCACAAAAATACCTGCTCCTCAACGCGTTCATAATCGCCCTGCGCCAATGCGCCCTGGGTTGTGGCCATGATTATTCCCAGGTCACGTTTAATACCAATCTCTGTCTCCTGGTGTATATAGAAATGGATCAGATAATTTAGGACACCGCCAACGATCAAAAACGAGATAACGATGAAGGCGGAGAAGATATAGAATACCCGTCTCATTCCGGTTGTTTCCTTTCTTGAGTGAAACGTTCTTCATCTTCTCTGACTGCAGCCATCATCGTCCTTAGCGTGTCGTAATCCTTGTCTTCGACGGGCACAAGGCCGGTAAGCGTAGGCTGGATGGGCGCTAAGAGTCTCTTTATTTCGTCCTTGCCTTTTATAGCTATCAGGGCTTCCTTTACCAGGGTGTATGTTTTGGCATCAAGTTTGTCAGTGGCAACGAAAGGATGTTCAGTTACTTTCGGTGAAACAGCGATGACCTTCAACCCACGGTCCTTGTATTTTTGATACGTTTTTTCTCTTACGCCTCCGGCGTAAACGTCACCAGCGAGTATATTCAGGGAGACATTGCTGTGGCTGCCTACAATCTTCAAGCGTTTTTCGGGAAAGGGAACGCCTGCTTTGATGAACATATAGCGAGGGGCGATATAGCTCATTGTCGATAACTTGCTGGCTGATGCAAAACTCTTGTTCTGAAGGTCTTCGATGGAGGTTGCGGGCGAGTCTTTTCGGACCAGGACATACCCCTGGAATTCTGGAGAGCCGTTCACCTCGAAACAGCACACCAGTCGCTTTTTACCGAATTGTTCAGTCATAGTTACATAAGTGGCAGGTCCCATTAGTCCTATGTCCACTTCATTGTCGCCGACACATGCGATATGTGTCTCGTAACTTTTGCAGATGGTCAAGGTGAATTGCCTGCCGGTATGTTGGCGGAGGTATTCAAGCAATGGGGTATAATTTTTGACCAGTTCAATTGGTGAAGCGTAGGGCTGAACTGCCAAATTGATGGCGGGTTCGTCATTTGCGGCAGTTTTTTCGGAAGCGTCCTCTTTTGCCTGCTCTTCGGCGGGCGGTTCCTTACTACGGCAACTGATAAGGAGTGTTGGCAGCAGAAGTGTTGTTAGCAGCAGGATTAATGTTAAGCGATACTTTTGGAAATATGTTAGATCCATATCAAAATGTCCTTTCCAACTTCAAAGCGCCGTTTATCTGCTCCAGGTGGTGCTTATGCGTTTTAGTGACAATCTTATGGTAACTCCGATGCAAAGCATTAGCCTTGCAAGGCAATGTCTACATAATTCCCCATTAAATATACATCAAGGTTATCGGTTATGCAAGGGCGTTTCTTTAACAGTTTCATCCTCTTTGGGATCTCACTTGACGATGCCAGGATCGACTAAAGTCAGAGAATAAAAGGGTGGTGTCGCTTTAGGAACCTTTATTTATGGCTACAATAGCAGAACTGCTACTTTGGGGTTGCAAAAAGTGTGTACTTGTGGTATTATTGCAACTAATCGTATCCGTATGCCGGTGCATCTTGCATGTCATGAGATCAAATCTCCTCTGTTTAGTTGTGCATAAGTTATGCAGAATCCGCGTTTATACGGTGATTATGCGGGTTTTTTGGGTTTACAGTGTGTGATCCGGATCGCAGATGATTGGCTGGGCATTACCAGCAGAAATAGTTTATATTTAGGAAAAATCGATGCCATTTAAGAAAATCGGGCTTTGCGATGAGTTGGTCCAGGGTGTTCTGGCGACCGGGTATAGCGGTCCAACTGAAATTCAGGCGGAGGCGATCCCTATCGTTATCGCTGGTAAGGATATGATCGGGTGTGCTCAGACTGGGACGGGTAAGACGGCTGCTTTTGTTTTGCCGATCCTTAATCGTATTGCGACGAGCGGTAAGAAGTCGAAAAAGAAAAAGATCCGTTCGCTGATAATTACTCCGACTCGCGAGCTGGCGCTTCAGATCGACAATTCTGTTAAAGGTTACGGGCGGTTTACGCGAATCAAAAGCCTTGCGGTTTATGGGGGTGCGCCGATCGATAAACAGATGAAATTTTTACGCGGGGGTGTGGATATTGTGGCGGCTACTCCGGGGCGGTTGATCGATCATCTTAATCGCGGGACCATTGACCTGTCGAGTGTTGAGGTTCTTGTTCTTGACGAAGCTGACCGTATGCTTGATATGGGTTTTGTGAACGATATCCAGAAGATCATCAACATAATCCCGAAGAATCGGCAGACGCTGCTTTTTTCTGCGACGATGTCGAAGGGAGTTGAGAAACTTACGAAACATATACAGCGTTCGCCTAAGATGCTCCAGATCGGTAAGCAGCATAATCCTATCGATACGATCACTCAGCATATTTATCCTGTTGGGCAAAACCAGAAGATGGAGCTTTTGCTTTATATGATGGAACGTCAGCAGATGTACAGCGTTCTGATCTTTTCGCGTACTAAACGCGGAGCGGACAAGATATGCCGCACGCTGAAACAAAACGAAATTAAAGCCGAAGCGATTCATTCGGACCGTACGCAGAAGCAGCGTCAGCGGGCTATGGATGGGTTTAAACGCGGTAAATACCAAGTGATGGTTGCGACTGATATTGCAGCGAGAGGTATCAACGTTGAGGGTATTTCGCATGTGTTTAACTATGACGTGCCGGCTTATGCGGAGGATTATGTTCATCGGATCGGCAGGACCGGCAGGGCGGAAGCTACCGGCGATGCGATCACTTTTGTAAGTCATGACGAGATCCAGCATATACGCAAGATCGAGCGTTTTATCGGGCAGAAGTTTAAAGAAGAATATTACGATGGTTTTGAGTATAAAGTGCGTGTTACGCTGAGCAGTGGCCCCAGAGGCGGCGGCGGTGGCGGTGCGAGCAGGAAGAAGAAGACCGGTTTTTCACAGCGGAAAGGTGCCGGTGGAAATCGCGGCGGTTATGGCGGTGGGGCAAAGGCGAAAAGTGGCGGCGGTGGCGGCGGCAGGCAGAGAAAGGCCGAGGCTGGAAAGCGTGAGGGTGCAAAACCTGATCGCAAGAAGAAGGCGGCTGGGTTTAAAGATAAAAATAAGGGGAAGCCAAAGCCTAAGGATCGAGACGGCAAACCTTCTAAGAAGAAAGCCAGTCCATCTAAGAAGAAAGCCAGTCCATCCAGAGGTGCGGGCGTAAAGAGTAAGAAAAAGACTACGGGTTCGAAGTCTAAGAAAGCTTTCAGGGGGAAAGCTAAGCCAAATAGCGGTGGTAAATCTGCTGGAGGCGCTCCGTTTAAGAAGGCGAAGAAAAAGGCGGCGAAGAGGATGAATCGGAAGTCTTGAAAACCTTATGAGAAAACAGGCAGGTGACAGTGGGTTTTTCAACGGCCCCGCTGTTCCCTGTTAACTCATCGTTTTAGATATCAAGGCACACCTTCTTTTCAAAAACCGGGGTAAGCGTTGGCGCGAGAATTGTTAGCTTTTCGATTCGGCAAATGTCCTTGGCGGCCTTATAATCCCTAAAAAGTTACTTTTTTTTAAAAAAAAGTGTAACTTCTGCGATCATTGTGCGTCTATATATACGGAAACGTTTTTAGATTTTTGCGTTAGAGGGGTGTTCCGTGTTTATTGGAGGTTTCAAATGAAGAAAGACGTCGAAAATGCAGTTATGAGCACAAAAAAGGGGTTGGGATTCGTTGAGGCGTTAGTTCACTCTGGCATTCTGTTGGTGATCCTTATGTGTACGTTTATGTGTTTCTGGAATCTTATTGAGGGCTATCGGCTTATTTCCAATTACTTGGGATCGATATCGCGAGCTTTAGTGTTTGAAATGTATAATTTTTTTGCTAGCCCTGTCACTCTTTTAGGTGCTCTTAGCCTGTTGGGGTGCAATTTTTTAGTCTATTATATTTTGTTTCGTATTGTTCGCATGAGTGTTGCTTATCCGTGGTGCTGTGTTGCCGTATGTTCGCAACTGGTCATTGTTGCATCCTGCTTTTTGCTGATCTTTTGATTTAAAAGGCGTGATCAGGAATTAGTCAGGTGGGATGGAGCCCGATGGATCGGGGTAGGTCAGGGGGCAATCCTATGGGGTGCGTTGCCGGTTTATTATAAAAATATTCATTTCTATTTTTTTCAGCAAACATGCCGGTTTGGTTTGAGTATAGGCTGTGAACAGTGCGTAAGTTGCCGGGGGCAGGTGTCTTTTCAGAGTGCCGGAGTGCTGGTGCGACTATTTTCCCAGGTGAAGTGAAAACAGGCATAGCGGTATGTTTTGTTTTTTAGTCGATGGAAATCAGCGATGTTGCGGACATGCCCCAACGTTTTTTTATATTCTAAAGGTATCGGTAGATGAAAATATTACTCGTAAGTCCCAAGATTCCGGAAACATTCTGGAATTTGAAACATGTTCTACGATGCATATCTCGAAAAGCTACTCTTCCTCCTCTTGGTCTTTTGACAGTTGCGGGTATGCTTCCGTCTGTGTGGGAGAAAAAATTAGTCGATGTAAACGTTCAATCTCTTACGGAGGGGGATATTCTTTGGGCGGATTACGTTTTCGTCGGCGGGATGTATGTGCAGAAAGACGATGTGCGGGAAATAGTTGGCCGGTGTAAGTCGCTTGGCGTTAAGACTGTTGGCGGCGGTCCGGTTTTTCGGTTTGGTTATAATGAGATCGAGGGTGTCGACCATATTATTTATGGCGAAGCGGAGAATACGATCCAGCGTTTTGTAGAAGATGTGGAAACGGGCGATCCTAAGGAGAGCTATTCTTGTGACGATTGGGCGGATATCAAAGCATCTCCTGTTCCTCTTTGGGATATTGCCAATACGAAGAAATATGCTTCGGCTTGTATTCAGTTTTCTCGCGGTTGTCCGTTCGGTTGCGACTTTTGCGATGTGACGCAGCTGTTCGGCAATAAGATGCGTCTTAAGACGACGGGTCAGATGATAGCTGAGATGGATAAACTTTATGAGATCGGATGGAAGGGACCTGTGTTTATTGTCGACGATAATTTCATCGGGAGTAAGGGGTATCTGAAGCGTGAAGTTTTGCCTGCGATGATCGAGTGGATGAAAGATCATGGACATCCGTTTAACTTTAACACGCAGGTTTCGATCAATGTTTCCGACGACGAAGAACTTATGCGGATGATGTCGGATGCGGGATTCGATACGGTGTTTATCGGTATCGAGACTACGAGCGACGATAGTTTTGAGGAGTGTAATAAGAAACAAAATAAAAACCGCGACCTTGTCGAATGTGTCAAGAAGGTTCAGCGGTTTGGTCTTCAGGTGCAAGCGGGGTTTATCCTTGGGTTCGATAACGATCTGCCTACGATCTTCGATAAGCTTACGAGTTTTATTCAAAACAGCGGGATAGCGACGGCGATGGTTGGGCTGCTTAATGCGCCGCGGAATACGGAGCTTTATCGGCGGCTTGACGAGGAAGATCGGCTTTTGTGTGACACTAAGGGTGACAATACGGATTTTTCTTTGAACTTTATTCCGAAGATGGATCCGAAGGAACTTGTGGACGGTTACAAGTCGGTGGTGAGTGCTATCTATGCTCCGAAGAACTATTATAAGCGTGTTTTGACGCTGCTTAAAAACTATGAGCCGCCGAAGAATAAGCCGCCGTTTTGTTCACACGATCTGCGGATTCTGTTTAAGTCGATGTGGGTCGTTGGTGTTGTCGGCAAAGGGCGGACCTACTACTGGCGGTTGCTGTTTTGGTCGATCTTTCGGCGGCGCGGGAGTTTTAACCTCGCTGTTATGTATGCGATCTATGGATTTCATTTTCGCAAGGCTTTTGCGGGTTGTGCGGTTTAGCATTATAGATTTGAGAGGATGTTTTTTGCCTTTTGGCAGTCGTCTTCGATCTGCCTGGTTAGTATTTTGTGGTCCGGGAACCTTTTCTGGTTTCTTATTTTTTCGACGAAATCGAGTGCGAGCCATTTTCCGTAGAGGTTTTCGACCTGTGGTTCCAATATGTGTGCTTCGAGGAGAAGGGGATGGTCGGTTATGAAAGTTTTTGCTCTTCCGATGCTGAAGATGGCGTGGTGTTTTTGCGTTGAGGCTGCAGCGTCCGGTGAGTTGTTGGCGATCGCGACGAAACCGGCGTAGACACCTTCTGCGGGTATCAGCTGTTCTACGGGTTCTATGTTTGCAGTTGGAAATCCGATGCTTGTTCCTATTCCTCGTCCCTTTACAGTGCGGCCGATGAGGCGGTAATATCTTCCGAGTGCTTTTGCGGCGTCTTTGATTTTTCCATTTTCTATCCGATCGCGTATCATAGAAGATGAGCACATTTGTGTCGAGTTATCTGACAGTTCGATGTTCCTGCCTTCGGCAACTACGACATCAAAGTGTCTTTCTTTGGCAAGTGTTTTGAGTGTTTCGATGGTGCCGCTTCTTCCGTATCCGAAATTGAAGTTGGGGCCTTCGATGACGACTTTTGGTGCGATGTTTTTTATCAGGAACCGGTCGACGAAATCTTCGGGTGATAAGTTTAGCAGGTCGTAACTGTCGCGGATAATAATTAGTGTGTCGACGCCCAGCTGGGCGAGGAGGTGGTGTTTTACAGCACGCGGAGTGAGTATCTCGGGGGTTCTTTCGGGATGAAGGATCGCGACGGGGTGGGGGTCGAATGTCATTAGTGCAAGGTCGCCGGCGTTGTAATCCTGCTTTGCTTTTTTGGCTACGGCGATGATGTCTGCGTGGCCGAGGTGGACGCCGTCGAAGTTGCCGATGGTCAGGGCGCAGCCTTTTGGCATGGATTTTAGCGAATCTGTTGAGTCTATTATTTTCATGGTTGCTATTTAACCACGGATTACACGGATTTTCACGGATTTTTAAAATATGACCATGAAAAAAGAAAGGGTTTTTGTGGTTTATGTGCTGATTTTCAGGAATGTTGTTGCAACTGAGTTGCGTTTTTGGTACAATACCGTTTTCGTGGAGTAAGTATTATTTGTCTTTATTTTTTGGTAAGTGTTTGTTTTTGCGGGAGTTATAGTGGTATGAATGAGAAGTTGAGACATATTGCTGCAGAGATCAAGGGGCATGCCCCTTTTACTTTTTTTGGTGCATTTACCGGTATTTTGCTGATGCTTGTTTTTCGCGGGATGGTAGCTGATAAAGCTCGTGTTCTTTTTGCGGTCTTTCATCCTGCTCATGTTCTTCTTAGTGCCATGGTGACGGCTTCTCTTTTTTCGATCCATCGTTCGCGTCGTAATTTTCTGCTGATATTGGTTGTGGGTTATTTTGGGTCCATTGGAATTGCTACTCTTAGCGATTGTGTCGTACCTTATATTGGCGAGAAGATCCTTGGTCTGCATGTGCCGAGTCATGCAGATGTTCATGCGGTAAGCGAGGGGGAGCATGTTCATGAGGAAGGGTGTGAAGATGGGCATGGAGAAGTTGCGGGCGAGTTGCATGGTGACGAGGGAAATGGCGGTCATCTGCATCTTGGTTTTATTGAGGAGTGGTATATCGTTAACCCGGCTGCGATACTTGGCGTTTTGATCGCGTTTTTTATTCCTCATACGAAGTTTCCTCATGCCGGTCATGTTCTGCTTAGCACGTGGGCGTCTTCTGCTCATATTATGATGAATTCGACGGGGGACTTTACAATTGCGATAATTTGTGGTACGTTTGTAATTCTGTTTATTGCGGTGTGGCTGCCTTGTTGTATCAGCGATATAATATTTCCGCTGCTTTTTGTAAAATCGGATATCGAACTTAGAAGTGTTTGTTCATGCTCAGACCATTCGATCCACAGTCATCCGCATAGCCACAAACATTCTGAAGAGTGCGACCATGGAAAGGACACGAGTTGACAGATAAAATTATGAACGATAAGATCGGTGAGATGCTGAAGTCGGTGGGGCTTCGGCAGACCGATGCGCGGGTTGGGGTGTTGTCGGTTCTTTCGGTAAGCGAAGAAGCGCTTAGCCAGGAGCAGATCGCAGAGAAACTTGTTGATGTCGCTCCGAATAAGACGACTATCTACCGTATTCTTGAAAGCCTTGTGCGGAAGGGGATAGTGCACAGGGCCTTTACCCGTGAGAGGTCGGTTTATTTTGAGCTGGGGAATAATTGCAGCGAGCTTCAGTGTCATCCGCATTTTACGTGTACGAGCTGTGAGCGGACGGTTTGCCTTACCGATGTTAAGGTTCCGCTTGCCGGTATCGATGAAAAGGGGTTTGAGATACATCACCAGAAGGTTGAGATACAGGGGCTTTGTCCGGGGTGTGTAAAAGGGGGCAGCGGGGGCAGTAGGCATTAGTGGCTCAATTCCGGTAGGTCGGTATTTAGGCTGAGAATATTTCTCTTTCTGTCTGGCCGAGGCTGAATCGCGGGTCTGCCCGTGCGAATTCTATTGCCTTGTCGAGTCGTTTTGTGATGTGTATCGAGTCGTTTGAGACGGCTGCGATGCCTATTACGGCGAGTTGTTTCGAGTCTTGTGCGTCTACTTCTGCGACGGAAAAATTGAATCGGTTTTTTAGGCGTTCGATCAGGCTTTTTACGATT
>DAOVIC010000204.1 GCA_030671565.1 Anaerohalosphaeraceae bacterium | reverse complement strand
GTTTTGTATCCGTCGATGTCCGGGAAGTGGTCTGCGCGGCGTACCTGTGCGGAAGCGTGCGAGTAAGAAAATAAGAATGCAATTGTAACGGTTAATAATATTTTGCTTTTAAAAATCATATCGGAGTTCCTTTTGCAGTGATTTATTTATACGGTTAAGAGCACCCTTTTATCATTTTGTCATCTGCGATCTTATGCGGGGCATTTTTACCTGTTCGACTGTCAGTAAGCTCTATTCTAACCAAATTTTACTTTTTTTGCACGGCTTCATCCGGCAAATCCGGGATCGCGGGGGCGGTTTAGCGGTGGAAAATTGGGGGTTATTTTCTTGCATTGGGGTTTGTTTGTGGCTAAAATGCCGGATTCTGTGGGTGGGCGGTTTTGATGGTACCGTCTTTGTTCTTTCATAAGTTCTTATTATACAGATATTTATGCCAACGTAGCTCAACGGTAGAGCACTGGTTTTGTAAACCAGCGGTTGTCGGTTCGATTCCGACCGTTGGCCTTTTTTAATTCAATTCAGATATGGCATCAGGGACTTGAGGGGATTATTATCTAGTTTTTCGAGTAGGTTGACTATGGAAAAAGCAATTGAAAAGGCTAAGGCTCTTATCGAGGCGATGGAGTATATCCGGCAGTTTAACGGCAAGGTCGTTGTTGTTAAGCTTGGCGGCAGTGTACTTGACGATGCCGATCTTCAGGCGAAGATGCTTACGGATGTCGCTTTTATGGCGACTGTCGGCATTCGGCCTGTTATTGTTCATGGCGGCGGTAAGGCGATATCCCGTGCGATGAGCGAGAGCGGTCTTGAGCCTGTTTGGGTTCATGGGCGGCGGTATACGGATGAGCGAACGCTTGCGATCGCGGAGCATACTCTTGTGCATAAGGTCAATACTCCGATATGCGAGAAGCTTAAGGAACTCGGTGCCAGTGCGATGGGACTTCATTCGCTTAGCAGCTGCGTTGTTTTTGCCCGGCCCTTGAAGCTTAAGGACGATGAGGGCAAGACGCTTGACGTTGGGCTTGTCGGTGAGGTTGAGAGCATTAATGCC
Source organism: Anaerohalosphaeraceae bacterium (assembly GCA_030671565.1). The sequence continues at coordinate 990 of DAOVIC010000204.1, read as the reverse complement.
GAGATGCTTGGGACGCTTTGCGAGGCTGGGACTATTCCGGTGATCGGGCCTGTCGCGTGCGATACGACGGGAGGTAAGTTTAATGTTAATGCCGACAGTGCGGCGGGGATGGTTGCGGCGGCTTTGAAGGCTGAAAAGCTTGTGATGGTCAGCGATACGCACGGGATCTACAGGGATATGAAAGACAAAAGTACCAGAGTTTCCAGTGCCAGCGAAAAGCAGGTGGAAAAGATGGTTGCCGGCGGGATAATTACTTCCGGGATGATGCCGAAGGTCGAGGCGTGTTTTGCTGCGCTGGATGGCGGCGTTAAGAAGGCGCATATTATTGACGGCAGGATCGAGCATTCGCTTTTGTTGGAAATCTATACTGACAAAGGTGTTGGTACTCAGATAGTTTAAAAATGTCTAATGATTATTGTCTAATGATAAATGAATGAGAACTGAAATGAATACTAATGAAATTATTGAGATGTTTGATAAGTATGTCATTGCTAACTATGGGCGGCTGCCTCGGGCGATCGTCAAGGGCGAAGGAAACTACCTTTGGGATTCCGAAGGGAATAAGATACTTGATATGTTTCCCGGTTGGGCGGTAAGCGGTATCGGTCATTGTCATCCTAAGGTTGTCGATGCGATACAGAAGCAGGCTGGGGAGCTTTTGCATATTGATAATACGTTCTATATCGAAAAGCAGGGCGTCCTTGCGGAACTTCTTTCTAAGAGGGCTTTTGGCGGGAAGTGTTTTTTCTGTAACAGCGGTGCTGAGGCGAACGAGGCTGCAATGAAACTTGCGCGGCGTCATACCGCCAAGGAAAAGTATAAATATATAACGACCGAGGGCAGCTTTCACGGCCGGACTTTTGCTACTGTGACGGCGACGGCGCAGCCTAAGTATCACGAGGGTTTTTTGCCGATGCTTGCCGGTTTCGAGTATGTTCCGTTTAACGATGTTGAGGCATTGGAGAAGGTTTTTAGTGATGATGTTGCGGC
>DAOVIC010000206.1 GCA_030671565.1 Anaerohalosphaeraceae bacterium | reverse complement strand
ATAATAAGAACTTATAAAAGAACAAAGCCGGCATCATCAAAACCGCCCGCCCACAGAATCCGGCATTTTAGCCATAAACAAACCCCAATGCAAGAAAATAACCCCCAATTTTCCACCACTAAACCGCCCCCGCGATCCCGGATTTGCCGGATGAAGCCGTGCAAAAAAAGTAAAATTTGGTTAGAATAGAGCTTACTGGCAGTCGAACAGGTAAAAATGCCCCGCATAAGATCGCAGATGACAAAATGATAAAAGAGTGCTCTTAACCGTATAAATGAATCACTGCAAAAGGAACTCCGGTATGATTTTTAAAAGCAAAATATTATTAACCGTTACAATTGCATTCTTATTTTCTTACTCGCACGCTTCCGCACAGGTACGCCGCGCAGACCACTTCCCGGACATCGACGGATACAAAACGCTTGTTTGCGACTTCCACACCCACACCATCTTTTCTGACGGCAAAGTATGGCCCTCGTGGCGAATTGACGAAGCCTGGTCCGAAGGCCTCGACGCAATCGCAATAACCGACCATCTCGTTTACCGCCCCTACAAAAAAGACATCCCTGCCAAGATCGACCGCGCACATACCATCGCCGCCCCGCGCGCAAAAGAAATGAACGTCCTGCTTATCAAAGGCGCCGAACTCAAACAGACAAAACCTAACCACCACTTCAACGCTATCTTCATCGAAGACGCAAACTCTTTGGATATTCCGGAGATCGTACCCGCCATAGAAATCGCAAACGAGCAAGGCGGCTTCGTCTTCTGGAATCACCCCGGCTGGAGAAACACAGAGATCAAATGGTATGACCATATCGCAAAGTTACATGAGGAAAATAAATTCCACGGTATCGAGATATGCAACAACAATACCTATTACCCCGAGGCCCACACCCTGGCACTTGAAAAAGGCCTGACCATCATGGGCAACTCGGACATCCACCGCCCCGCCGCCGAAGTTTTCACCGCTGCCGGCAAACACCGAACAACAACCCTCGTTTTCGCACGCGAAAGATCCAACCAGGCCATAAAAGAAGCCCTCCACCAGGGCAAAACCGCCGTATGGCACCAGGACCAGCTCTTCGGCAAAAAAGAATTCCTCGATGCGATTTTCAAAGCCTCGGTAAAAATCTCTCCGCCGCACTTCAAAAAGAAGAACACTGTCTTCTGCGAAATAGAAAACCTCTCCTCATTAAAAATAGAACTAAAAAGATCGGGCCCGCTAGGTCCTTCCTCGATCACACTGGAACCCAAAAGCACAACAGCCCTGACGATCAGATCCAAAAAACTGCCCGAAAATATTAAAATGGCCTACATCGCCGAAAACTTCATCGTAGCACCCGAACAAAGCCTGCCGGTCGAACTGACCGCACCGGAAAAATAAAAGTAACCTGTAAGCGGCCCGCTCAATTAAGGGTCCCTTAAAGATAACGCTGTAATTTTGCGGGAAACTCCTCGAAATGGAAAAGCCGGTCGTACTCGAGTAAGCCCGACAAGGCACGCGAAAACACCCGGCACTGACGCTCCTCGAGAATCGCTATAGGATTCAACCCGCCGACAATAATAGCTCCAACCCTGCCGTACGATACAGGTATCTCAAGCAAAGGCTGACCCGGCATCCCAAGCTCCATTATCGCGCCAAGCCCTATCTCTTCAAGACGCTGGCTGATATGGATCAGACGCTGACGGCTTTCACCGGGAACCTCACGAAAACTCGCCCCGATCAAACCGTTACCATCCTGTATAGCACCATGATAATCTGTCATTCCGCTCCGGATAAAAACTTCAAGAGGATCGATACTCGTCCCGTCGTAATGGATCATCTCGACAAACCGAAAAGCCTTACCGTCTTTAAGTCGCAAAAGCCCCCCAAAAAGGGACCGCATCGGGATACCGTGCTTAAGCAATATCCCGTTGATCGTAATGGAACAGACCGTACAGAAACCCACCTT
>DAOVIC010000110.1 GCA_030671565.1 Anaerohalosphaeraceae bacterium | reverse complement strand
GACGGCGTGCTTTAGCTGCCACTGGCCCATGTTGTCCAGGAGTATTACATCGATGCCGTCGACTTTTAGTACGCGGTCGAGCTGCTGGTCCACGTGGTCAACTTCTACTGAGACGAATTGTACGCCTTTGAACTGTTTCGCCTTTTCGACGAGTTTTCTTAATTTTGGGGTGAGATTTTTTCCCATCTCCGCGATGTGGTTGTCCTTTATCATTACTCCGTCGCCGAGGTGCATTCTGTGGTTGTATCCTCCTCCGCATTTAACGGCGTATTTTTCGAGCATTCGCCATGCGGGGGTGGTTTTGCGTGTGTCGTATATTTTTGATCGTGTTCCTCTTACTGCGCTTACGTATTTCCAAGTCATCGTGCTGATTCCGCAGAGCCGCTGGAGGAAGTTGAGTACCACTCTTTCTGCACTTAGCATCGGTCTTAGTGGGCCCTCTATTACTGCGAGTTTGTTTGCGACGTTTGCTCTTTGTCCGTCGGGGATGAGGACCTTTAGCTTTAATCTTTTGTCGTAACGTTTTAGTATTTCCCGGACAACATCCATTCCGCAGACGACGATCTCTTCTCTTGTGATGATCTTTGTCTTTGCGGTTGCGTCTTCCGGTATTGTTAGAACGGAGGTTGGGTCACCTTTTGCGAAATCCTCTTCAACGGCGAGGTCTATTAGAGTCTGAATTTTAGCGGTATTAATTTTTTTCATTTTCTCTTTCCGTTTTAAGATTTTTAGCCTAGTTTGGGCATTTCCTGCAGCTCTTTCAGCTGGTCCCTTAGGGTCGCGGCTTTTTCGAAGTCCAGTTCTTTGGCGGCGTTTAGCATTTCTTTTTCGAGTTGTGCAGCCATTTGTGTTGCGTCGTATTCGTCTTCGGTGAAGCTTAGTGCTTCTTGTGCGGTTTTTCTTGCTTTTAGTTCGGATGCCAGGGACGATCCGATCGCTTTTTTAATTGTCTGCGGTGTTATGTTGTTTTCTTCGTTGTATTTGGACTGTATCTTACGGCGGCGATTTGTTTCGTCAATGGCGTTTTTCATGGAATTGGTGATCTTGTCGGCGTACAGGATTACCTTTGCGTTTACGTTTCTTGCGGTTCTTCCTATGGTTTGTATCAGCGAAGTTTCGCTTCTGAGGAAGCCTTCTTTGTCGGCGTCGAGTATTGCGACGAGTGAAACTTCGGGCAGATCCAGTCCTTCCCGGAGGAGGTTTATTCCTACGAGTACGTCGAAGTCGCCGGTTCTCAGGTCGCGGAGGATCTCAACCCGTTCGAGTGTTTTAATGTCGCTGTGCAGGTAGCGGCATTTGAATCCTTTTTTTGCGAGGAAGGATGCGAGGTCCTCTGCGAGGCGTTTTGTCAGGGCGGTTACGAGTACTCTTTCTTTTGCGGCGACTCTTTGTTCGATCTCGCCCATTAGGTGCTGGATCTGTTCGGATGCCTTGTGGATGAAGATCGGCGGGTCGATGAGGCCTGTTGGGCGTATGATCTGTTCTACTATTTCGCCTTCGCTTTTTTCAATTTCGTATGGTGCCGGGGTTGCCGAGAGGAAAATTACGTTTTTCCAAGTGTCCTGGAACTCTTCGAAACGGAGTGGTCGGTTGTCCATTGCGCTTGGCAGTCGGAATCCGTGGTCAACGAGGACGGATTTTCTGCTTTGGTCGCCGGCGTACATTGCCCGCAGCTGCGGGAGTGTGACGTGCGATTCGTCGATGAAGAGCAGGAAGTCTTTTGGGAAGTAGTCTATCAGTGTGTATGGTCTTGAGCCTTTTTTCAGGCCGGCCATGTGGCGGGCGTAGTTTTCGATGCCGCTGCAGTAACCTACTTCCTGGATCATTTCCATGTCGTATTTTGTTCTTGCCTGTAGCCTTTGGGCCTCGAGCAGTTTTCCCTGGTTTCGCAGGTTTATGAGCTGGGTTTGAAGTTCCTCTGCGATGGATTCGACGGCGAGTTCGGTTTTTTCGGCTGGCATTATGTAGTGCTTTGCGGGGTATATGAAGACCTGGGTTTCCTGTGCGAGTGTTTCGCCTGAGACGGTGTTTATGTATGCGATGCGTTCGATCTCGTCTCCGAAGAATTCGAATCTTATGCCGAAAGATTCGTATGACGGCCAAAGTTCCACGACGTCGCCTCTGACCCTGAAGGTTCCTCTTGCAAAATCGATGTCGTTTCGGTTGTACTGGAGGTCGGCGAATCTTCCGAGGAGGGTGTTTCGTTCTATGCGATCTCCGAGGCGTATTCCGATGACGCTTGCCTGGTAGTCTTCGGGTGAGCCGAGGCCGAATATGCAGGAGACCGATGAAACGATGATGACGTCGTCGCGTGAGAGAAGGCTTGTTGTAGTCGATAGTCTCAGGCGGTCGAGGTCGTCGTTTCTTGAGGCGTCCTTTTCGATGTAGATGTCCCGCTGGGGTATGTAGGCCTCCGGCTGGTAGTAGTCGTAGTAGCTTACGAAGTATTCGACGGCGTTTTGGGGGAAGAGTTCCTTTAGCTCTTCGTAGAGCTGGGCGGCGAGCGTTTTGTTGTGGGAAATGACGAGTGTCGGTTTTCCGATCTTTTGTATTACGTTGGCCATTGTGAATGTTTTTCCGCTTCCGGTTACTCCGAGGAGTGTCTGGAAACGTTTGCCGTCTACTACGCTGTTGGCAAGGCGTTCTATGGCTTGCGGCTGATCGCCGCGTGGTTCGAACTTAGTTTGTAATTTGAACTGTGCCATATAAATAAATCAAAAAGTAAAATGCTAATTTCTTTTTACTGCGCATGAAAAAGCCGGGCAAGTTTTTTTTGTTCTTGCCCGGCTTTGTTTACGTAAATTTATTTTATAACTGACCAAAGCTTGCAGCGCGGGCAGCTTTTCTTCTTTTTCTTCTGTTGATCTCGGAGGGTTTTTCGTAAAAGCTGTTGCGCTTCATGTCTCTGATCAGGCCTTCCTTCTCGCACATTTTCTTAAAACGCTTGACCATCTGCTGGACTGATTCGCCTGCCCGTGCCCTAACCTTAATCATGTAACTGCCTTTCTGTGTTCCGTTTATGTGTTTGTATCTTATATATTGCTAGAAATGACCATTCTACAGAAGAGGGCTCTGGCTTCAAGCGAAAAACCTGTTTGGGCCGTATTTTGTTGTGAAAGTTTGAAAAAGTCTTGTTTTTGGCCGGCCCAGGAATAGGACGTATTGCAGCCTTTATTGTTGGTCCGGTGGTTCGCCATGTAGGTGATTTTCGTTAAAGGCTTTGGTAGGAAGGGTTTATGGTTTCATCTGGGGACTGCTTTTCGCAAAACCGTGCTATCTTTGCCGATGTCGGTGGTTGAGTTTATTTTTGATGTTTTTCGGCAGGAGAGTATTTTTTTGCTGCAGTTGGAGTGGTTTTATATTTGCCATTTTCCTTTGTATACTTCCGTTGCCGGTCCCGTCATGTATACGCAGTTGTCCTGTTCGCACCAGAATAGTTCGAGGTCTCCCCCCGGCAGGTGGGCCAGGACGTCTCGCTGGCATCTTCCTGACAGTACTCCTGCTACTGCACATGCGCATGCCCCTGTTCCGCAGGCCAGGGTTATTCCGCTTCCCCTTTCCCATGTTCGCATTGTGATCTCTGTGGGGCTTTGGATGTTTACGAAGTGGGCGTTTACCCTTTCGGGGAATAATTCGTGGTTTTCGATGAGCGGGCCGATATTTGTCAGGTCTATGTCGTTTACGTTATCGTTGCAGAAAAATACTGCGTGGGGGTTTCCCATCGACAGGCATGTCATTTCCAGCTGCTGGTCGGCGATGGCGATCGGTTCGTTTATGACGGTTTTTGAGTTTATGGCCATTGGTATGTCTGGGGCTGAGAGGATGGGCTGGCCCATGTTTACGCAGACCCTTGTTACTTTGTCGTTTTCGTCAATGACGAGGCCCAGGGTTAGGATTCCACGCAGTGTTTCTACGCGGAGGGAGTTTGAGAAAGTTGTCTGGCCCGGGACCGAAAAACCTTCGTCGGCGTATGCCAGGCCGTAGTCGTATGCGTATTTTGCCACGCATCTGATGCCGTTGCCGCACATCTGTGCCTCTGATCCGTCTGCGTTGAACATTCTCATTCTTACATCAGCGGTATCGGAGGGGCAGATGAGGATGAGACCGTCTGAACCGATGGCAGTGTGTCGGTCGCTGACCGCGATCGCAAGCGATGCGGGGTCTTCTACTGTTTCCTCAAAGCAATTGACGTAAACATAGTCATTGCCCAGGCCGTGCATTTTTGTAAATTCCATCGTTTTGCCCAATAATTAAGGGTGATAATCCTCCAGAGACTAGCATGTTGAGGCGTAAAAGTCAAGAGGGAGTCGCTTGGCGAGATGGCAGGTGGCAGAAAGTAGAGAATAGATTTAGGATTCACGATGAATCGGGAACTATTTTATATGGGCGGTTTATTTATTTTGCCACTGCGAATTCTTTCCTTCTTGCGTCCATCTGTGCCTTCAGGCGTGCGATTATTGAGGAATGCATCTGTGAGACCCTTGATTCAGAGAGATCCAAAGTTGCGCCGATCTCCTTCATTGTCATCTCTTCGTAGTAATAGAGTATAATGATGAGGCGTTCTGCTCTTGTCAGTCCCTTTGTGAGCAGGTTCTTTAGGTCTCGTTTTTGTGCTTCTATTAGCGGGTTTTCGCTTTTCTGGTCCTTTATGATGTCTATTTCCCGAACGTCCTTGTCTCCGTCTGACTCTGTGAATTTGTTGCTTAGCGAGACCAGGCCCGTTGCAGTTGCATCTCTCTGGAGCTTTCTGAAATTGTCCATGTCCAGTTCGAGTTCATTTGCAATTTCGCTGTCCGTTGGAAGCCTTCCGAGGTGTGCTTCGAGGGTCTGGAGAGCGTTTTCGAGTTGGTGTGCCCTTGATCTGACGAGACGTGGTACCCAGTCCATGCTTCTTAACTCGTCGAGGATGGCGCCTCTGATACGCGGCGTGCAGTAAGTTTCAAACTTTACTCCTCTTTCCGGGTCAAATGCATCTATGGCGTCCATTAGTCCGAAAATGCCGGCGCTGATGAGGTCGTCCAGTTCGACTTTGTCGGGGAGCTTTGCGTAAATTCTGTCTGCGGTGTACTTTACGATGCGCAGATAGTTTTCCATGATGAGATTTCTGTTATATTCACTGCCGGTGGCGAAGAAATCCTGCCAGACCTGTTGAATGTTTTCTATTTGCGCCGTTTTCATACTCATAACCTCCGTGTTTTTTCAATATTTACTGTCGAACTTAGGTTCGGGTCCGATAAATCAGTCCGCCAATGCAGCTTTGGAATTCGCATCGCAATATGCGTGTATTTTTCCAAGCTACTGTTTATCGGTTGCATACTGTTCCTACTTTAGAAAAAACGATTAACCACTCTTTTGAAAAAGCTATCTTTTGTTCGCATTTGCGGCGAGTTCCTGGAAAGCCTTGCGGCCATAGCAGCAATCGCTGAGGTTACCTTTGCCTTCGGATAGTTCAAGACGACAGGTTTTCTTGTGCGAACGGAGTTTGTTACCTGATCAGTTTTGCAAATGACTCCGGCTTCGTATACTGGTAAATTCAGGAATCTCATTGCGACGTCTGCGATCTGCCTGTAAATCCGTTTGCCTTCTGCAATTGACTTTGCCATGTTTACAACGAGGTTTATTCGTCCGGCGAAATTTCTTGCGGCGAGGACCTTTATCATGGCGTATGCGTCGGTCATCGCGGACGGTTCCGGGGTTGTTACGACCAGTACGCTGTCTGCGGCTGTGCAGAAGTTTATTACGGTGCTGTTTATTCCTGCGCCTGTGTCGATGATGATCATGTCGTTGTTGTTTTCGAGTTCGTCGAGTTCATCGAGGAGTCTCTGCATTTGGAACTGGTTGATGTTTGCGAGTTCCTCTATTCCTGAACCTCCGCAGATGACCTCAACGCCGGCAGGGGCGATGTTGATAATTTCGCGTAGTTCTTTCTGGCCCGATATAACCTGCATGAGGTTATATCTGCTGTTAATGTCCATTAT
>DAOVIC010000025.1 GCA_030671565.1 Anaerohalosphaeraceae bacterium | reverse complement strand
GTGGCGATGATGTCGACAGCAGGCTTGTGATCTTTCATGCCGGGTCGCTTTCGGTTCCTTTTGGGAAACTGGCGAATATATATGAGGCGAAGTATCCCGGCGTGAAGGTGCTTGCAGAGTCGGCAGGGAGTCGGCACTGCGCGCGTAAGGTCAGCGAGTTGGGCAGGGCGTGCGATATTCTGGCTTCTGCGGATTATAAGGTTGTTGAGAATTTGCTTATGCCGGAGTATGCGAATTTTAATATTTGTTTTGCTGCGAACGAGATGTCGATCGCTTATACGGGTCAGTCGCGGCTGGCTGGGGCGATGCGGGCGGATAACTGGTGGGAGGTTTTGCTTGATGACGAAGTGGATATTGGCCGGAGCGATCCTGACAGCGACCCTTGCGGGTATCGGGCACTGATGGTTTTTCAACTGGCGGAGAAGTATTACGGGGTTGAGGGGTTGGCGGCGAAGCTTGGGGCGAAGGATAAGTTTATTCGGCCTAAGGAGACGGATCTGCTTGCTCTTTTGGAAAGCGGTGAGATCGATTATGTTATGATCTATCGCTCGGTTGCGGTGCAGCATGGGTTGAAGGTTTTGCGGCTTCCTGTTGAAGTGAATCTTGGGGACGAGGGGATGAATGATGTTTATTCCGCGGCGAAGGTTGAGGTTAGCGGTAAAAAGCCCGGTGAGGCGATCGTTCGGGTGGGTGAATCTATGGTTTATTCGATCACAATTCCTGCGGCGGCGAAGAATCGCGCGGCGGCGGAGGCGTGGGTCGAGCTTTTGCTTTCCGATGAGGGGCGGGCGGTAATGGAAGGCTGCGGCCAGATGGTTATTGAGCCGGCTTTTGCGTATGGTTTCGATAATATGGATGAGAGTTTGAAGAAATACTGTCGGGAAAGGCGATGATGTTTGGACGCAGAACAGGTTTGCGCTGGTGCTTTGAAGGGATGCTTGTTTTTCTTGCATCGCTTGTGGTGCTGTTCGTTGTTGCGCCGCTTGCGGGGATGTTTTTTTCCACGACGTTTGGGGAGGTTTGGGAGACGGCGGGCGATGCGGAAGTTATCGATTCTATCGGTTTGACTTTGCGTGCGGCATTTTTTGCGACGGTGGTTTCTATGGTTGGCGGTATTCCGTTGGGGTATTTGCTTGCGCGGGGCAGGTTTAGGGGGCGGGCGTTGCTGGCGACGATAATCGAGCTTCCTGTTATCGTTCCTCATTCGGCGGCTGGGATAGCTTTGTTCGGTGTTGTCGGTCGCGGGTCTTTGCTTGGTAAGCTTGTTGACGGCGGGCTTGTCGGTACCAGTGCGGGGATATCGGTTGCGATGGCATTTGTTTCTGTTCCGTTTTTGGTGAGCGCTGCCCGTGATGGTTTTGCGGGCGTAGATGTCAATCTCGAGAAGGCTGCGCGTAGTTTGGGGGCGTCGCCCGGTCGTGTTTTCTTTACGATATCTTTGCCTCTTGCGTGGCGCGGTATCGTTTCTGGTTTGATACTTATGTGGGCCAGGGGTATAAGCGAGTTCGGCGCGGTTGTGATCATCGCTTATCATCCGATGACAACTCCTGTGATGGTTTATGAGCGTTTTAATAATTTCGGGCTTGCTGAGGCTCGTTCTGTCGCAGTTGTTTTGATATTGATATGTGTGAGTCTGTTTGTTTTGCTGCGAGTTTTTTCGGGGCATTTGAAGGAAACGGAGGACGTGCGTGCTTAGGATCGATGGAGTCAGTAAGGGGTATGGCGAGTTTTCTATGCGTGATGTTTCGCTTGAGATAGCGAGCGGGGAGTACTTTGTGCTTTTGGGTCCGTCCGGGGTTGGTAAGACGCTGCTTATCGAGATGATCGGCGGGCTTGTTCGGTGTGACGGCGGCAGATTTTTTTGGGATGGGCAGGATATAACGCATGTTGCGCCTGAAAGGAGAGGGTTTTCGATCGTTTACCAGGACTATGCCTTGTTCGGGCATATGACGGTGGCTCGTAATATCGGGTACGGGCTTTGGGGGCGCGGTCTGGGTCGCAGGGCGATCGAGGGGCGTGTTGCTGAGCTTGCGGAGATGCTCGATATTGTCGAATTGCTTGGGAGGTATCCGGGGAATCTTTCCGGCGGTGAAAAGCAGCGTGTTGCGATCGCCCGGGCGCTGGTTGTTGAGCCTGAGATGCTTTTGCTCGATGAGCCTTTGGCGGCATTGGATACTAATATGCGCGGGCATTTGCGACGTATGCTTCGTCAGATAAATCGTGAGAGGGGGGTTACGATTTTGCATGTTACGCATGACCCTGAAGAGGCGATGGCGGTTGCTGATAAGGTTGGGGTGATGCTGGAAAATAAGCTTGTTCAGGTTGCCGGAGTCGATGAGTTGTTTCGGCGGCCCAGTAATGCGGAGGTGTCGCGGTTTCTGGGTATGAGCAATGTTTTGCGTGTTGATTCGGTTAGCGGCGATGAGTGTATCGTTTGCGGTGAGTCGATACATGTCAGCGGGGCGGGAGAAAGAGTCGAGCATATATGGATCGGTGCCGAGGAGATAATACTTTCCGATAAGCCGTTCGGCAGCAGCGCCCGGAATCAGCTTCTTTGTCATGTTGTCGATTGGGAGAACAGGGATTCTTTGCTTTGTGTTAATGTTCGCTGCGGTGATCTGAAACTTACGTCGCTTATTACGTACCGGTCGTTTGGCGAGCTTGGTATCGAGGTTGGCAAGGCGGTTTATGCGACGTTTAAGAGCTCTGCGGTTCATTCGATGTAGTATTAGGTAATAATTTGGGAAAATCTCATTCCAGGTGAAATTTCTTGCATCTGATTTTAGGTTTGTTATAATTGCCTGTCGATTCGTGTAGAGGGAGCTACGGGTGTTTTGGTCGATTTTGGCCTGTTTAAGGGGGTATTCTGTATTAGAGTACCATTTTCGAGTCGTTTATGCGTGTGGTAATCTGTAATTGATCGGTATTTATCGCTTTTAAGGAAGTGTGGGATGGGTAAATCGAAATCGGGCAAAAATGACGGTAACTGGCATAAAGGCAAGGTTGCGGTTAAGCATGTGACTGAGCCTGACCAGGGAGTTGGATCCGGTGTTGGTATGAAGGGGTTTGATTCATTTGGCGAGGACGATATTCGGCCTATAAGTGTTACGCGTCCTGGTAAGCCTACGATCCCGATTTCGAATGTTCGTGCGAATGTTGTAACTATCGGTGGGGTTCAGCGGCCTGCTTTGGGGCCTGATGATGCAGTGCCGGATGAAGCGATCGAAGGGACCGAAGACGAAGCTAAGGAGAAAACGATGGGAAGTAATGGTGTTAACGAAAGCGGTACTGACGGGCATGATGAAGTTGATTCGGAGGCGCCGGTAAAAGCGTCGCGTAAAAATGTTAAGAAGCGTCCGAATCGTCCCCGTAAGGGCGGCAAAGATATGCATAGCGGTATGGAACTTCTTGAGCTGGAGTTTTTGCTTAACGTGGTTGAGGCTGTTGATGGCAGCGGAGAGGCGGATGTTGTTATGAGGCGGCTTTGTTTCGGTGAGCTGATTCGCAGCGATCAGCGTCATGAGATCAGCAGCAATACTCTGAAGGTTTATGCGATGAACGTAGATGGTTTGTACGGCAAAGATGTGCAGAGTCAGGCGATGCTGGAGTTAACCGAGAGAACTAGTAAGTGATTCAAACTGACCGATCGATCAGTTTAAACGATCAAAATTAAGGAATCGGCTTGTCGTCCGAAACTTTAGTTTACTTCCGGCTTAGGTGTGGTTATGATAGTGCTACTTTGTCTGCCCTGAGTCCTTTTTCCCCGTCTGTTATTTCGAATGAGACTTCGTCCCCGTCGTTTAGTGCAGTTGTCTGCGTTGAGAGGCTTGTGTGGTGTACGAAGATGTCGGGTCCATCACTATGTGTGATGAAACCGTATCCCTTTTTCTTGTCATACCATTTAATAGTACCCAGGGCCATTTTGGCACTCCTTCATGAATGCATACTGCGGAACGCAGCGAACAAAAATCGTGGTAAGAATTGTTAGTAAAGCTCCGTAATGAATCCTTTCAAATCGGTTGCTTTATTCGAAGCGAGATGAAACCTAAGTTGTTGGTTTCTTTAATGCTTCAGCTAACAATTATTCGATTTCACCGGCGGTTACTGGCAGTGATAGTTTCTGCTTCATAAGCCGGCCCATTTTGAATTTTACAGTTCTCTTTGCAGGAACTGGAACCCTTTCGAGTGTTTTTGGATTTTGTGCAACTCTTGCCGCTCTTGTCCTAGTTTCGAAAACGCCAAAATCGCGGAACTCAAGCCTGTTACCATCAGCTAACTCAGCAACAACTTCATCTAAAAAACTCTGGACGATCCTTTTTACGACCACCCTTTTTGCTTGCGTGTTTTCAGCAATCCTGTCGATAAATTCTTTTTTGGTGACTGTTGACATCGTCTACCTCACTTCTAAAGTAGTGTCCTCTGTTTTGAAACGCTCATCGTCTATAATTGCCTAGTTAAAGATATGCGACTGTACAAATAATAACCTGGTCAGTCCCATCTAATTGGGCACTTCACACCTATCTTTTACGGTTGAGCGTTTCCCTAAAGAAACCACAACCCACTATACAATAAAGACTTCTATACAGCAAGTACTTTTTAGATATTTTTTTGCCGACAAATAGCCCTTATTTGTATCTATTATTATTTGGTCGTTTTTTATTGTGTCTTAGTTTATTGAGATAGGTGTGAGTTTCGGTGTTAAATTGGCAAAAAAGCGAGTTACGGCTTGATTATTAACCGTTATTGATTAATCTTAAGGTCAGGTTTGGGGGAATTTGGAATAGCTTGAAAGGTATTAAATTTGGTTAGTGGTCATCTAAAGAAAGATGTTGCTTCTTCTAAGCTGGATGTGGTTTATGCCAATTGCGAGTGGTTTATAACAGCTATTTGTGTGACGCTTGTATTTATCTTTTTTATTATGCAGGCTTATACCATTCCTACCGGCAGTATGGCGGATACTCTTAAGGGCGCTCATTTTCGATTGCGTTGCAGCCAGTGCGGTTTTCGTTTTGATCATAATTTCCATCCGCAATTTTACGGCGTGCGTGAGAACACAACACCTGGTTACAATGTTCCAGTTGCCGGCGGTAAGATATTGCCTCCTCGCTGTTCTAGTTGCGGTTATTATTTGAATCCTGTTGAGACAGGCGATGTTCCAGTGATGAAGGGTGACCGTATATTTGTTGTCAAATGTATCTATCAGTTTGCCGAACCTAAGCGTTGGGATGTTTCAGTTTTTAAGACACCTCTTCAGCCTGAGATAAATTATATCAAGCGTATGATCGGTTTGCCCGGCGATCGTGTGGAGCTGATCGATGGCGATGTTTATATCGACGGTCACATCAGTCGTAAACCTGCGAAGGTTCAGGAAGAGCTTTGGATGAGTGTTTATGATAATGATTTTCGTCCTGCACGTCCTGAGTCGGGGCGTTTTAATATGTTTAAGTGGGACGATCAGCCTGCGAAGCCGAGGTATGAAAAGCTTAGTACTTGGAAACAGCCTTTCCGAAATGCGGAGGGTTCGAATTGGGATATAGAGAAAGATAATCCGAGTGAATTTTCGCTGTCCAGCAGTGCGGATAAACTTAATACGCTGGTTTATGACGCTTCGGTTGGTAATGATTTTACGAGTACTTATGCTTACGATGATACGCGTTACTATGGGATGATGCCGGTTTGCAGCGATCTGATGGTTCGGTTTTATGCCAAGCGGGACGATGGCGCAATAGGTGCGTCTCTTAGCAAGTACGGAATCGTTTATAAGGGCCTTGTGGATTCATCAGGCGGGATGGTGATCGGGATGGTCGGCAGCGATGGCAACTTTGTTATGCTTGCCGACGGTGATGCAGGTGATGTCGAGGAGGGGGCGTTTAGTTTATTCAGGTTTGCGAATGCGGATCATCAGCTTGTGTTGGAATTTGGGTCGGAGAAGGTTGTTTACGATCTGGGTACAGGTCCGGACGATGCTGGTGTAAGGCGAGCGGATATTAAGCCTGAGGTGAGCATTATCGGTGCTGGTGAAGTTCGGCTGCGTCATGTGGCGATATTCAGGGATATTCATTATATGTCCCATAGCGGCAGTGACGGGAGGCCAATTCTTCGTGGAAGCGAGGGGGATGCTTTTGAACTTGGAGAGGATGAGTTTTTTGTTCTTGGCGATAACAGCCCTGCGAGCCTGGATTCGCGTTGGTGGGACAAAGCTGGTACCGGCAATAACGGGGCAGAATACCGTATGGGAACAGTTCCCCGCGAGTATCTTGTGGGTAAGGCGTTTTTTGTATATTGGCCGGGTGGGAGTAAGGCTTCTAAAAAATCTCCTCGGCTTGTCCCTTACGTTGGCGGTTTGAAGCGGATCCATGGCGGATGAAAAAAGCAGGCAGCAACGGTGGGATCCCGGTGAACCGGGATGCGGATATTTTTTTGTTTAACGGATTTTGGATTTTGTTATGGACGATAATTCGGGAGATGTAGAATCAACATTTGTACGCAGGTATAATGCTACGATCGAAAGTATTGTTAATACGCTTTACTGGATTATCATTGCGTTGCTGTTGGCATTTGTGTTTCGGACATTTATCATGGAGGCGTTTCAGATCCCTACCGGCAGTATGGCTGAGACTCTTCGAGGTGCGCACTACCATCTTCGTTGTTCTTCATGCGGTTATAAGTACGATCTTGGCAGTGACGGTTCGACTTTGGGTATGCCGAAGTGCGGCAGTTGCGGTTTCGTGCCTGAGGAGTTGATCCGTGAACGTGCTTCAAACGGTGACCGTATCCTTGTGCTTAAGTGTATTTATGAGTTTAGCGAGCCTCGTCGCTGGGACGTTGTTGTTTTTAAGTACCCTGTCCGTCCCGATGAAAATTATATTAAGCGTATGATCGGTTTACCTGGTGAGTCGTTGGAGTTGATAGACGGCGATGTTTATATAAACGGTGCGATCGCTCGTAAGCCTGAGAATGTGCAGGATGAGCTTTGGAGCTGCGTTTATGATAATGATTATGTGCGGATGGATGTGGAAGGGTCTGGGAAGTGGGTTTATCCTTTTGTGAACTCGGAAGGTTCGGCGTGGGCGATCAATGAGGGGGGGAGCCGAAAGTTTTCTCTTGTCAGTTCTGACGGACGTGAGCATGTGCTTGTTTACCGGCCTGGGAGCAGTAAGGATTTTAAGGCTGAGTATGTTTACAACTTTCCTGGCGGTTTCGCGCCGGTGTGCAGCGATCTTAAGGTTCGAAGTTATGTTTTGGCAGGTAGTTCGGATGGGAGTGTTGGGGTAGGTCTTCGCAAGTACGGGCGTTTGTATCGGGGTTGGATCGATTTTGACGGGGCGATGGTGATAGAAAAGAGGTTTGAGGGAGAGATGGTAGAATTGGCGCGTAAGCGTGTTGATGTGAAAATTGGAGGCAGGGGGGAAGCGTTTTCGTTTTCTAATGTCGATCATGAGCTTCGGCTTGTGTTCGGCGGTGAGGTACTTGTTTACGATCTTGGGCGGGGGCGTGATGATGCGGGTGTTGTCGAGCGAAACTCAAGGGGAAAACTAGTTTATCGCGAAGGCGGGATGGTTGAGGTTTTCGGAAGCGGTGAGGTAGAATTGCATCATACGGCGGTTTTCCGGGATATATATTATTTCGGTGATGTAATTCGGCCGCGTTATCAGAAGCCTTTTACGGTGGGCGAGGATGAGTTTTTTGTTTGCGGAGATAACAGTCCAGCGAGTTTTGACAGCCGCTTGTGGGGTTCGGAGGGTAAGGGTAATAACAATACTGTGTACCGGAAGGGTGTGGTTCCGCGTGACTACCTGATGGGTAAGGCGTTCTTTCTTTATTGGGGGGATGCATTTCGTCCGAGTGAGGGCATGCTGCCGTTGGTGCCGAATTTTTCGGAGATGAAGGTCATTTCCGGCGGTGAGTAAAAAGTTTAAGTGCTCTAGTACGTTGCTTCTATCAGGCTTTTTTTTAGCGGGTCGTCGAAATCTTCCATTAGATCCTGCTTTATTTTTTGCATGTAATGGTCGTCTACGCCCAGCTGTGTTTGCCATGTGAGGTAGTTTTTGAGTATCCTTTCGGCGTACTCGTTTGCCCATTTATTCTTGCTGTCTGCTATGTTGTCCATTTTTAGTCCTAAATAAGGCAGATGCTGCAGTATATTTATCGGCAGGTGAGTTTGTGGAGTTAATAAAAATGGGCCGAATTGTGCTAAAAAATGGATAAAAATTTGGTCATATAATTTACACAAAAGCGTTGAATTTGTTGACTTTTTGGGTGTTTTGGTGTAAATTGCAGGAAACTGGGAGATGTGTTTTTCCGGTGTGTTTTTAATTGCAGGAAGCTGGAGTCGGTTTCAGCTGAAATGTATGGTTTCGAGGCCGAATCCAAGAAAAAAAGGGAAGTTTAGATTTTATGGTTGAAGAGAATATCAGCACTCCTGAGGATCAATTCGAGGAGCAATTCGAGGATATGCGAATCCTTGACGAGCTTAAGACTTCGTATCTGAATTATGCGATGAGCGTGATCGTATCCCGTGCCTTGCCGGATGTTCGTGACGGTTTGAAGCCTTCTCAGCGTCGTATAATGGTCGCGATGAATGACCTTAATCTCGGTCCCCGTTCCAAGCATCGTAAATGTGCCAAGATCGTCGGTGATACCGGCGGTAATTATCATCCTCACGGCGACCAGGCGACTTATGGAACTCTTGTTCGTCTTGGTCAGGGGTGGAATATGCGTTACCCGATGATCGATCCGCAGGGTAACTTTGGCAGTATCGATTCCGATCCGCCGGCTGCGATGCGTTATACGGAGGCGCGGTTTGCCGATCCTGCGGTTGAGATGCTTGACGATCTTACGCGTGATACTGTTGATTTTATTCCGAACTACGATGAGACCCGCAAGGAGCCGGTCGTTCTTCCGAGTAAATTCCCTAATCTGCTTGTTAATGGGGGCAGCGGTATTGCTGTCGGTATGGCGACTAATCTTCCTCCTCATAATGCGGGCGAGGTTTGCGATGCTCTTCTGCTTATGATCGAGAATCCCGATTGCGGATTTAAGGAGATCATGGAACGTCTTCCCGGTCCTGATTTTCCGACCGGCGGGATAATCTGCGGGCGTAAGGGTATTCAGGATGCTTATGTTACGGGTAAGGGTCATCTTCGGGTTCGATGTAAGCATCGTATTGAAGAGGGCAAGCGCGGCAAGGTCAGTATCGTAATAACTGAGATACCTTATATGGTCGTTAAGACGACTATCGTTTCGAAGATCGCCGATTGTGTTCGTAACGGCCAGATCATTGAGATATCCGATGTTCGTGACGAGTCGGACCGTAAGGGTATGCGGATCGTTGTGGAACTTAAGAAGGACGTCGACGAAAATGTCGTGCTTAATAAGCTTTACCGTTATACGCTGCTTCAGACCACTTTTGCGGTCAATAATGTTGCTTTGGTGAATAATCGTCCTGAGACGCTTAATATTAAGGCGATGCTGAAGCTGTTTATTAAGCATCGTCTTGACGTTATTCGCAGGCGTACCCGTTATCTTCTTCGTCGTGCGATGAACCGGGCGCATATTCTTGAGGGATTGATCCTTGCGGTCAGCGATATCGATGAGATCATTGCTTTGATCAAGGCGTCTCCTGACGGTCCTACGGCGAAAATTAATTTGATGAAAAAGCCGCTTCGTCTTTTGGAGGCTGCGACTTTGGCGAAGGTATTGCCTGAGGCTTTCGTTACAGAAAAGAGTACTATCGATCAGTTCCTTAGCGGCCCGCAGGCGGATGCTATCCTGACGATGCAGCTTCAGCGGCTTACGGGTCTTGAGATCGAAAAGCTTGCGAAGGAGTATGGTGAGATTGCCGAGAAGATCGAAGGTTATGAGGCACTTTTGGCCAGCCGGGATCTTCAGCTCGACGTTATTCGCGAGGATATCTGCGGGATCAAAGAGAAGTATGGCGATAAACGTCGTACTCTTTTGAGCGATGAAGGTGCAGAGGACTTCGATATCGAAGATCTTATTACCGACGAAGAGGTGCTCGTGATGATAAGTCACAGCGGTTATCTGAAGCGTATGCCAGTAGATACTTATCGCAAACAGGGCAGGGGCGGAAGAGGTATCATCGGTTCGAGTACGAAAGAGGATGATTTTATCGAGCATCTGTTTACGGCGAATACTCACGATTATCTGCTTGTGTTTACGGATCAGGGTATTTGTCACTGGCTTCGTGTTTATCATATTCCGACGATGTCTCGTCAGAGCAAGGGCCGCAATATTGCGAATCTTCTGAATCTTGGGGACGCTAAGATAACGTCTATTATCAATGTTCGGGAGTTCGATGCCCGTCAGTTGGTGATGGCGACTCGTAACGGAATCGTTAAGAAGACGGTGTTGAGTGCTTATGGTAATCCTCGGTCGAACGGGGTTATCGCGATTAAGCTGGATTTTGGCGATCTTCTGATCGGTGTTTCGATAACGAGCGGTTCCGATGATATCATACTTGGTACGAAGAACGGTATGGCGATCCGTTTCAATGAGAGCGATGCCCGTTCGCTGGGCAGGGTCAGCCGGGGAGTTAAGGGTATTAAGCTTCGCGAAGGTGATGAGGTTGTGGATATGGTCATCGCCAGCGAAGGGGCTTCTTTGCTTACGGTTTGCGAGAACGGTTATGGTAAGCGTTCGAGTCTGGAGGACTATCGAGTTCAGACCCGCGGCGGTATCGGGCTTAAGAATATGAAGACGAGCGAGCGTAACGGTATGGTTGTGGGGCTTAAGGCTGTTGACGATGACGATGAGCTGATGCTTATCAGCGCCGGTGGAATTATTATCCGGACGGGTTTGGAACAGGTCAGGACCATCGGTCGGAATACCGCAGGGGTGAGGATGATCAAGCTGAAGAAGGAAGATAAGCTTGTTGCGGTCGAGCGGCTTGCCGTTGACGAAGAGGATGAGTCGCTTGGCGAGTAGAAAGTCGATCGGGGGGGGGAAAGCAGGATAGTGTTTAAATAAAAGCAAGGCGGTAGTTATGGCTGGTGGTGAGCAATCTGGTGGAGGTTTTAAGCCTATCTATGTTATTTGCGGTAAGGATAAGTTTCTTGCCGGTAAAGCATGCGAGGGGCTTATTGGGTCGCTATTGGATGCTGATGAGCGGTCGATGGGTTTGTTTCAGCCTGAGGACGGCAAGGCGGATTGTGCTGAGGTTCTGGATGAGCTGCGTACGCTGCCTTTTCTTGCGAAGCGTCGGGTTGTTCTGATCAAAGATGCGGGGGCTTTTATTACGGCAAATCGGGAAGTGCTGGAGAGATATTTTGACGATCCCTGCAAAAGCGGAGTTCTTGTTTTGACCGTCGATACATGGGCGAAGAATACCAAGCTTGCCAAGAAGCTTGTTAAGGTTGGGGAGCTGGTTTCTACCGAGGCTTTGAAGGGTTGGCAGCTGCCTAAGTTTGTCGCCGATCATGCAATTAGTACGCATGGCAAATCTGTTACGAAGGGGTGTGCGGAACTTTTGGTGGAACTTGTGGGGGATGATGCGGGGCGGCTTTGCAGCGAGATGGATAAGCTTGCGATGTATGTTGGGGATCGTAAGCAGATAACGGATAAGGATGTTGCGGTGTTGATCGGTCATAATAGAATCTTCGATGTTTTTTCGGTGATCGATCTTATGACTGCGGGGAATACCGGCGGGGCGGTTGAGCGTTTGCGGAATATGTTTGCCAACGATAAGAGCAGTGAGTTTACGGCTTTGGGGGCGTTTGCGTTTCATTTTCGGCGGATGTTCAAGGCCAAGCGTATGCTTGAGAAGGGTGGGAATGCTAATCAGGTGGCTGGTCAACTTCGGATATTTGGGGACAGGGACGCGTTTTTCAGGCAGGTCAGGAAAGTTTCGCTTGAGTGGATAGGTGCGATTTTGAGCGAGTTGGCGCGGATCGATCATGCTGTTAAGACCGGGGCGATGACTGGCAAGGTGGCGATCGAGCAGCTTGTTTTCAAAGTGGGGATGATGTAATAGGCGTGTTTTACAGTATGAGCTTGGCATTTTTTGGAGATCATTATGGAGATTAAGGGATCTAAGACAGAAAAGAATTTACTGGTGGCTTTTGCAGGTGAGTCGCAGGCACGGAACCGATATACTTATTTTTCCAAGCAGGCGAAAAAAGAAGGTTTTGAGCAGATATCTGCTATTTTTGGCGAAACTGCCGATCAGGAAAAGGAGCATGCCAAGCGTCTTTTCAAGTTTCTTGAAGGCGGTGAGGTTGAGATAACGGCGTCTTTTCCTGCGGGGGTAATAGGGACGACTGCGGAGAATCTGAAAGAGGCCGCGGCGGGGGAAGATTACGAGACTTCTGAGATGTATCCGGAATTTGCTGCCATCGCCGAGGAAGAGGGGTTTGATGATATTGCTGCAGTTTTTAAGAGTATCGCGGTGGCTGAGGCGCGTCATCGGGACAGATACCTGGCATTGGGTGCTAATATCGCGGCTGGAAGTGTTTTTAAACGTTCAGAGCCTCAGAGGTGGGTATGTCGTAATTGCGGTTATGTGCATGAAGGTCCGGAGGCACCAGGTGCGTGCCCTGCATGTGCACATCCGCAGGCACATTTTGAGATCGATGCCGGCAACTACTGAGATGTAAAAATCAAAAGTGGCGGATTCGGTCTGCCACGGGTGGATTTCGCTATGCTCAACGTTGTTGGCCGGGCTTCTTAGCCGCTTACCGTTAGTCGTTA
Organism: Anaerohalosphaeraceae bacterium; assembly: GCA_030671565.1. The sequence goes on along the minus strand of DAOVIC010000025.1, from coordinate 1,967 downwards.
GCGAAAAATCGAGCGTTTTGATTTAAGTATTGGGGGTATTGTGCCGAAGCGAATATATCATTTTATTGGGGTAGTTTTGTAAGTTCCTTTTTCATCTGGTTCTACCGGAGAGGTTAACTGAAGGACAGGGGGTTATTATGGGCGCAGTGAATGCTGTTGTTACGATGCATGGATCTGAGTTGGTCTTACGAGGTGAGGAGGTCAACGTTGGCGATACGATTTCCGATGTTGAACTTACTGATAATGAGCTTTCGCCTGTTAGTTTGTCAGCTTTTGGGGGTAAGGTTTGTATTATCTCGTCTGTTCCGTCGCTTGATACGCCGGTTTGCGATTTGATGACGCGGAAGTTTAACGAAGAGGCTTCGGAGCTTGGCGATGATGTTGTTGTATTGACGGTTAGTATGGATCTTCCTTTTGCGCAGAGCCGTTGGTGCGGGGATGCGGGGATCGAGAATGTTCAAACGCTTTCTGATTATTGTGAGGGTGCTTTTGGCGAGGCTTTCGGTTTGATGATCGAGGGGTTGCGACTTTTGGCGCGTGCGGTATTTGTTGTGGATAAGGGGGGTGTTGTGCGATATAAGGAACTCGTGAAAGAATTGACGGATGAGCCGGATTATGCTGCTGCTGTGGCGGCTGCGAAAGAGCTGCTTTGATCAAATTGACCGATTGGCCAGTTTGAGTTAGTTAAGGAGTCTTATGAGGCAGGTTAGAGGCGACATTTATTCGGTTGGGGCTATCGATTGGGACCTGGATATTTTTGACAGGCTGATCCCGCTTCCTGACGGGACGAGTTACAATTCTTACCTGATAAAAGGCTGCGATAAGGTAGCATTGCTTGATACGGTCGATCCGCGGAAGACGGATACGCTGGTCAATAATCTTGTAGCTGAGGGGGTTGACAGGATCGATTATGTTATTGCCCACCATGCGGAACAGGACCATTCCGGTTCTTTGCCGGATGTTCTTTTGCTTTATCCCGATGCGAAAATCGTTACTAATCCCAAATGCAAGTCGATGTTGATCGATCTTTTGGGGATCGAGGATGAAAAGTTTGTGACGGTCGAGGATCGCGAAGTTTTGGATCTTGGGGGTAAGACGCTTGAGTTTGTTTATACGCCGTGGGTTCACTGGCCGGAGACGATGTGTTCTTATATGAAAGAGGAGAAGGTGCTGTTTACGTGCGATTTTTTTGGTTCGCACCTGGCGACGAGCGACCTTTTTGTGCAAAGCGAGCGAGATATTTATGAGCCTGCCAAGCGGTATTTTGCCGAGATAATGATGCCGTTTCAAAATGCGATCCGCAGCAACCTTGTAAAGTTGGAAGAGCTTGATATAGAGATAATTGCTCCGAGTCACGGGCCTGTTTATGATGATCCGCAGTTTATCGTCGATTGCTATAAGGACTGGGTCAGCGACGATGTCAAGAATGAGGTTGTGCTTGGGTATATATCTATGCACGGCAGTACGAAAAAGATGGCCGAGTATCTTGGGGATGCTTTGATCGCCAGGGGTGTTGGGGTAAGGCTTTTTGAGCTTGGCGATGTTGATATTGGTAAGATCGCTATTGCTTTGGTTGATGCTGCGACTATTATTCTTGCGTCGCCTACGGTTCTTGTGGGGGCGCATCCGATGGTAGCTTCTGTTGCGGTTTTGGCCAATGCGCTTAGGCCGAAGGCGAAGTTTGCGACGTTTGTCGGTTCTTACGGATGGGGCGGCAAGATGGTCGAGCAGTTGGGCGGATTGCTGGGCAATTTTAAGGGTGAGATAATCGATCCGGTGATGGTAAAGGGACAGGCGGCGGATGAAGATTTTGTGCGGCTTGACGAACTTGCCGATGCGATACTTGAAAAGCATAGAGAAGCAGGTATTTGTGAATAAAATTTTTGAAAGGGAACTGCTATGGCGAAGAGATTTGAGATATATAAATGTATGGCTTGCGGGAATATTGTCGAGGTGCTTGACGGCGG
>DAOVIC010000200.1 GCA_030671565.1 Anaerohalosphaeraceae bacterium | reverse complement strand
CTGTTGACACTCTTAATGAACTGGTAAATTCTGATCTCGTCGCCAATGTCTGTCCTGCGCCTGATCCCGAACTTTTTCCAAAAGGTTTGAACGAGGAATGGATCAAGCCCGGCAAGTCCACCTGGAACTGGTGGGCCAGGCAGTCCGTTGATTACCAAACGCAGATAATGCTGGTAGATAAAGCAGCCGAAATGGGAGCCGAATACCATCTCGTCGATATCGGATGGGATCAGGGCAAAACGTGGCAGGATGAAACAAGGGACCCATACGATTATCTTAAGCAGCTCTGTGATTACGGCGAGAAAAAAGGGGTGGGGATATTTGTCTGGAAGTGTTCCGACGTAAGCTACAATCTCCAATCTAAAGGAGCCAAAAACAGTAAGTTTCTCAACATGAAACCCGTCCAGGTCAGCCTGAATATTGACGAAATGCGTGCAGAAGTCAAACGTATTGCCGATGCCGGCGCAAAGGGCATAAAGCTCGATTACATCCAAAGTGAAACTTCCAAATGGAAAACGTATATGGAAAATTTCCTGAAAGTCACTGCCGAGCATAAACTGCTCGTCGATTTTCACGGATGCCCGATACCAGCCGGAGAGTCTCGCACTTACCCCAATGAACTAACACGCGAAGCTATCTTTGGCGGAGAGAAACTCCGGGGCGGCGGCGGGGCGGCGAAAATGCCCACAGCTGCCTATATAGACCTGGTCTTTACGAGGATGCTCGCCGGTCATGCCGATTATACGCCGGCGATTTTTGATCCTGAAAAAGGCAAAGGGTTCACTCATGCTATGCAGTTAGCCTCGGCTGTGATCCTAACTTCACCGTATTTATGCTGGGCCGATCATCCCGACAATTACCTGGCAAGCGAAGGTATCGAGATCATTCGCACGCTGCCAACCGTCTGGGATGAGACGGTCGTAATGGATGGTTCCGCCCTTGATAAACTGCTCGTCTTTGCACGAAGGAAAGGAAAAGACTGGTACGTAGCCGCTATCAACGGCTATGCGGAGAAGACGCAGGGCTATGAACTCGATCTGACCTTTCTAAATAAAGGAAACTACGAAGCATTCGTTTGCAGGGATAACATACAAACCGGTTCATATCCCATTGAAACAGAAAAGCGAGACGTAAAGGCCGGCGATAAATTAAAGATGACTATGTTGCCAAACGGCGGTTTTGTGATCCGGCTTACAGAAAAATAAGGAATGTGTGTGTTATTAACAGAAATCCATTATAATACGGAACAGGCGAAAATTTATTTCTACAATAAAGGGCTTTAATATGACCAGAAGAATCTGTTTAGTAATTCTTGTTGTACTTGCGATGTCATTGGTATCCTGTGCCGCAGAAAAACCGAAAAAACCGAATGTGCTGTTTCTAATTTCTGACGATCTGAATACCGCACTTAGTGGTTTTGGTCACGAGCAGTGTAAAACTCCTGAGCTTGATAAATTGGCAATGCGAGGTGTGAAGTTTGAAAACATGCATTGTCAGTATCCTGTTTGCGGCCCTTCTCGCGAATCGATTATGTCAGGGTTGTATCCGTATACTACTGGTGTCTTAAAGAACAAAGAACGATTGCGTGATACAATGCCTGACGCTGTTACCCTGCCGCAGGTCTTTCGTAACAATGGTTATTACGCAGGACGTGTAAGCAAGATTTATCATATGGGGATCCCTCGTGAAATTATGGCAGGTACCGCCGAAAGCGATGATCCTGAGTCATGGGAAGAAGCCATCAATGTCAAAGCCGGTGAGCATAAGGTGGCCGGTGTAAAAACGAATTGGTCGCCGAAGGACAAAGGCTCCCAAAGTTTTACCGGGGTCATAGCCTCAGAAGGTGACTCCGCTCATGCCGATGGGATGGCAGCAGATCGCGCTATCGAACTCCTTGAAAAAATAAAAGACAAACCCTTCTTTTTGGCGGTCGGATTTGTGCGTCCTCACGTACCCTTAGTGGCCCCTGAAAAATATTTCGATATATATAACCGCCAAGACATGACCCCGCCGTTTGTGCCGGAAGGCGATCTAAATGATGTTCCCAAAGCCATACGGTCATATAAAAGTAACAGTTCGACATACGGAGTAACTCCGGAGCTGCATAAGGGTCTGCTCCAGGCTTATTATGCCAGTGTGTCATACATGG
>DAOVIC010000071.1 GCA_030671565.1 Anaerohalosphaeraceae bacterium | reverse complement strand
TTAACGGAGGAGGAGGGATTCGAACCCCCGGTACATCGCTGCACAACGGTTTTCAAGACCGTCACCATAAGCCACTCGGTCACTCCTCCAGCTCTTTATTGACAAGACTTTACGCTCTTTGTCAAAGCTCCGAAAATGCCATTTGTGCTGAAAAGTGCGCTGTTGGCTTCCCGGTTCAACTGGATAAGTTTGACTTTATACCAATTTCAAAGAACTTTGTCAATAGTAGCATTGTCCTGAGAAATTCCTCCTCTATATGAAACGAATACAAGCAGGTTAATTCGGGATTTGTATTGGTCCGATAAAGCGAAGAATTCTCGTAGACCGAGAGATGGTTCCGGTGTTTAGGCCTATAATAGCGGTGATTTCTGGTGCGGAGGCATTTCAGGTTTTTTTTTCCAAAATGGGATGCAGAAGTGCATAAGTTCGCTGACCATAGCACCGATATAACGACGTTGCGAGCCGTGTGGGTGACTAGTACTGTGTCCCTGATAAAAATCAGGATCAGCTTGCTGCAATAAGCCATCCGCTGTGTTCGGTTCCATCGGCAATGCTGCAACATTGCCTGCTTCACCGGCCTTGCGGCTGACTAATTGAGCTGGCGCTGAATCCAGAATTTTACAGGGGACAAAGCACTAGTGGGCTTATGCGGCAGCAACGGGCAATTGCATGTTTTATGGAACGGAATTTACCTGTCAGGATATGTTGTCGGGCGGTACTAAATGAACGAAAATTTAAACCAATCACCTAACTCTGATATTTCTGATAGCGATAAATCACCGATGAAATCGCGTTCGGTTTACAGGAAGATCGCGCTAGCTGGGTGGCTGGTCGCTGTGGTATTGACGGTTTGCGTGTGTTCATATTTCTTCCTTAACACAATGGGCGAATCTGTAACGATAGATTCCAGCCATCTTTTTGCAGGTTTTGTCCTGCTGGCAGCGGTATTTGCGGCGGTTGGGTTTTGGCTTTATCGAACCGGACATGAGAAAGTCGAACTTACCGCATCAGCGAAATCTGCCGGTCGATTGCGAGAGATCAACGAGCAATTGCAGCAAGAGATCGCTGATCGCAGGGTTGCCGAAGATCAAGCCCTTTTAATTGGCGAGAAGGAACATGCAGCCGGTACTGCAAAAAGCATATTTCTTGCAAGTATGAGTCATGAGATCAGAACTCCTTTGAACGCCATAATCGGTTTTGGGGATATCCTTTCCGAGGAAGATCTTAGCGAACAGCAGTCCAGGTATGTTGAAAATATTCAGGGCAGTGCTGAGGATCTTCTTACTATAATCAATGATATACTTGATTTTTCAAAGATCGAAGCCGGTAAGATGGATACGGAGATAGTCGATTGCTCGCTTGTATCTTTGTTTGAGGGGGTCGAGTCGATCATGCGACCAATGGCCATGCAAAAAGGTCTCAACTTTGCGGTGAATATAAGTCAGGCGGTACCCGGTGTGATACGTACGGATCCGGTCCGTGTCAGGCAGTGCCTTATCAATCTTGTTAATAACGCCCTGAAGTTTACAAAAGAAGGACATGTCTATGTGAACGTATCTTCGTTCGAGGGAAATGACGGGAAGTTTGTTCGGTTCGATGTTGAAGATACCGGCATTGGAATTCCACCAGGTAAGCTTGACAGTATTTTTAAATCCTTTACTCAGGCAGATGTATCTCATACCCGCCAGTACGGCGGCACTGGGTTGGGGCTTGCGATAACAAAGAATTTGGCCCAGCTTCTTGGCGGTTCTTTAAAGGTAAAAAGCGAAGCAGGTAAAGGGACAGTTTTTACACTTTCGATTCCCGCCAATATTTCTGAAATGACAGGCGAAGTTTCCAGTGACGATAGTCGCGATAAATTTAAAAACATTTATGCTGAGTCAAAGAAGGAGCAAATATCCGGTCGTGTGCTCGTAGCAGAGGATAGCCATGCCAACCAGATGCTAGTTAAAGTTCTTCTTGAGCGTATGGGGCTTGAAGTTGTCATCGCGGAAGATGGCAAGATCGCCTTATCCAAGCTTCTCGCAGACAGTTTCGATCTTGTTTTAATGGATATTCAGATGCCGAACATGAACGGTTATGAGGTAACGGCCGCTATCAGAGAAAAAGGTATCGATGTTCCTGTTGTAGCTTTGACCGCACATGCCATGAAGGGCGATTCTGAAAAATGCCTGGCAGCAGGTTGCGACGATTATCTTGCCAAGCCAATAGACCGGGAAAAGCTCAATGATATTGTCTATAAATATCTCGATCCAAAAAATGGCGACGAAAAAACCGTTTGCTGCTATGATTGCCATGACGAAGAAATCTGTGGCGCAATGTCTGATCCGAAAGATGACAGTAATGACCGCGGCGAAGATGGTTCTACTGATGAGTTGACGGTCAACTGGGGACATGCCATGAGTTTCTGCGGTGATGAAAAGGCCATCAATCGTGTTGTCAAGTCTATAATCGAAGACGGGTATGAATGTATAAATGCTATTGTAAATGCGATCGAATTGGATGACAGCAAGCAAATACTGTTGTATGCTCACAGGTTGCGAGGTTCGGCATTGACGATCGGAATCGAGGGGCTTGCTGAAGCGGCAGGGAAAATCGAAGATGCCGCACACGATGGCGATGTTATTCTTGCAGCTTCATATGTTGAGGGTTTACGCTGCGAATACCATCGAACGGTGGAGTTTTTGAATAGGGACGACTGGATGGAAATCAGCATGGCAGCTTCGTGTCACAAAGGAGGTGGCGGGGAAATCGCCGTTGATTCTCATTATGATAATTATAATAATAATAGTGAGTAGTGTTTTAGAAAACTGAAAAGAAATGTCCAAAGGCAAAAAAAATATTCTTGAAGGGCGTACTTTGCTCGATCTGGCCGAAGGGGTAGTCGTCGTGCTTGATCCTAACGGTTGCGTTGTCGAGATAAACCGCTTCGGTTGCGATATTCTTGGAGTATCCGCGGATAAGGTGGCCGGACATAACTGGTTTGAAGAGTTCGTCGTAGCGTTCGACCGGAAAAATAGCAGCAAGTGCTTTGAAAGGATGTTGGCAGGAGAAATGTCACTGGGTATATATATTGAGAATCGCCTGGTGACAACCGAAGGGACCAGTAAGACGTTTCGATGGAATAATACATTGCTTCGTGACGAAAAGGGAGATATTAGTGGGGTGCTTGTTTTGGGTTCTGAGGCAGGTGTGCCGCAGGATGTCCGCGAAAGACTTAGAAAGACTGATGAGCGGTTTGAAGAGTACGAGAAGATGAAGAGCGAGTTTGTTATGGCCGTAAGTCATGAGTTGCGTACTCCTCTTACAATATTTAAGAACATAGTCTCGAATGCACTGGCAGGTGTTTCCGGAAAGATCCGCCCGAAACTGCGAAAGGATATGGAGATCGCAAATGCCGCAGTGGATCGGCTTGCCGAAATAGTCAGCGATTTTCTTGATATTTCTCGTATCGAAGCGGATAAATTGCAGCTTAGGCAAACACCAATTATTGTCCAGACTGTAGTTAGGGATTCGATAGAGATGCTACGGTCGATCATTGAAAAAAACAACATGGTTGTCAAACTTGTTATGCCTGAAGCGGCCTTGTTTGTCAAAGCTGACTACGGCAAAATGATCCAGGTACTTGGAAAGCTCCTGGAAAACGCAGTAAAGTTTGTTCCGAACTGCGGCGGGCGTTTGATCATCCGTATTGACGATGCAGGCAACGATGTGGCAATAGAGATCGAGGACAACGGACCTGGTATAGAGACCGATGACGTTAACAGGATATTCGGGAAATTTATCCAGATCGGCAGGGACGTCGGAGCCGGCGAACATGGTACGGGGCTTGGACTTGCAATTGCCAAGGAACTTGTCGAGATGCATGGGGGGAGAATATGGGCTGAAAACGTTCCGGCTGGCGGCGCAAAGTTCAGCATTCTTTTACCAAAATACTGCGAAAATGAAGTTGTGGAGTCTGCGCTTTCCGATTCGGACATGGATGAACTGATCGTATCTTTTAAGGGGCAGGTTGATGATATTCGTCAATTTTGCTCAAACGGCGATTCCGAATCAAAACAAGAAGATAGCGGCGAATCTGCGGATGAAGAGATAGCCCGCGATAGCGTCTAGTACAGTGTCTGCGTAAGAATCAGGGGATGGGGAGGGTAAATCTATTGACAAATCAGTAGTTTCGGTGTACAATATATGCAAACGTGGAATTTTCCGGAGTTACAAATGCGGCTTCTAATTCGACAAAAGGGCCAGGTGTGTAATGAGCATCGTTTCAGGGAGGGGCCTATCTATATTGGCCGGCAAATGGGCAGCCAGGTTTTCCTTCCAGATAAAAGTGTTTCTCGGCAACATGCGGTTATCTATGTAAGCGGTGACGGCAGTTGGATTTTAGAAGACCTCGATTCAGTCAACAAGACATTTCTAAACCGAAAGCCCATCCACAAGCGACCTTTGAAAGAAGGGGACTCAATTAAGATCGGTGATTTTAATATCAAGGTCTACCTTGAAGATGAGCCTGAGGATGGACATAAAAAAACATCAATACATCTTGATGATACCGTTGCCGATATCGATTCCGATATTAACACACAGGTAAGGCTGCTGGATGCTCCGGGTTCATCTATGATAAAACTGCCTGCAACACGATCTCAGGATTTTCTGAAATTTTCGCGGATACTCTGCAGCGTTCGCAATTTTGACCGCTTGCACAGGCAGCTTCTCGATATTATGTTCGGACAGTTTACCGCATTGGAGGTGTGGGTTGGGCTTAGAAGCAAGCCTCAGGGCGATCTGGATGTCGAGGGCGGTAGAAAGGTCAATACTGAAACTTTAAAACGCAGTCAGTTGATAATGGCTTCGAAAATAACCGAGGCAATGGAGAAGGGTAAATATATTCTCGTACCTAAGTTTCCCCGGGGGCATATTCGGTCGGCAGTTATCGCACCTGTAATGAGTGGGCGAAAGTGCTATGGTGTGGTATACATTAGCAACTCAAAACAATACAAGCCATACGATATGACGGATATGGACTACCTGATGCTGTTGACGATACAGGTTGCGGCAATCATAGAAACACTCTAGTACTGTGTCCCTGATAAAAATCAGGATCAGCTTGCTACAATCAGCCATCCGCTGTGTTCAGCTCCATCGGCAATGTTGCAACATTGCCTCCCCGGCTGTTTTGATTTTTTAGTATTTTGACTGAATCTGTCATTCAAAGATGACATTGCAGTCATTTGAGTGTCCAAATGAAGTGTTTTTTGTTATTACTTGCGATTGACTGGATATGTTGATTTTGTGTCCTGCCAAACGGTTTTTTTGCCAAACCTCGTTTTTTTCGGGAAAAATGAGTTGCAACCCAAAGTGTTAGCTTCTATTATATGCCGTTTCGCGGGCGTAGCTCAGCGGTAGAGCGTCACGTTGCCAACGTGAATGTCGTGAGTTCGAATCTCATCGCCCGCTTTTAGGTCTTTCAGGCAATTATGCCGAAAACCTGTATAATGCAAGTGTCGTAAATAGTTTTTGCGAGGTACCGGCTATATGGTTAGTCTGGCGCAGGTCGCTCAAGCGTTAGGATGTCCGGAGCTTGGACATTAACTGATTAAGATAGCCTAAGGAATTGGTCCTTACGGCTTTTTTTTGTTTATAAGTGCACGAAACTAAATAAGTTAGCCTTTATAGGAGTTTTTCAGATGGCTGAAGAAAAGAAATCGGAAGAGATCAAAAATATTGTAAAAATCGAAGATGCAGGCCCCTGCAAAAAGAAGGTATCCGTTGAGGTCCTTCAGGAGAAGATAAAGGAAGCTCTCAGTGAGGAGTACAAGGAACTGAAGCACGGTGCTGAAGTACCTGGTTTTCGCAAAGGTCGGGCTCCGATGAGACTTCTTGAAAAGAAGTTCGGCAGCGATATTACCAAACAGGTTAAGCTTAAACTGCTGGCAGAGGCGAGCGAATCGGCAGTTTCTGATAATGAGATCGATGTGCTTGGCGATCCGGATATAAAGTATGATGAGATCGAACTGCCGGACGAAGGTTCGATGAAGTTTGATTTTGAGGTCGAAGTAAGGCCGGAGTTTGAACTGCCAAGCCTGGAAGGTATCGCCGTTGATAAGCCTAAGATCGAGATCGGTGACGATGAGATCAACGAGCAGATCGCAAGTATTTGCAAACGCGCCGGCGTTTGGGAGCCGAAAGATGGTTCTGTAGAAGATGACGACCAGGTCGTTGCCGACGTTCTCATGGATATCGAAGGCGTCGAAGAGGACGATAAGCGTGAGAATATAGAGATCACTTCCAGTGCTAATGGTTTCGTTGGAGGCGTTCCTGTCGAAAAGCTTAACGAGTTGTTGGCTGGCGCCAAAGCTGGCGACGAAAAGAAGACTAAGGTCGATGTTCCCGCAACGTTCTATAATGAGCAGTTACGCGGCAAGAGCATCGAGATCACGATAGATATCAAGGATGTAAAGCAGCTTGTCCCAGCCGAACTGAACGAAGAGTTCTTTACACGTATCGGTGTAGATGATGCCGACGAGCTTAAGGATCGTATCAGCGAGCAGCTCGAACAGCAGGCAGACTCGCAGGCAAAGCAGCAAATGGCCGAGCAGATCCACGAATATCTGCGGAAGAATGTCGAGCTTGATCTCCCAGAATCGATAGTTGCCGATCAGTCCACGCGAATACTTCAGAGGCAGTACAGCAACATGCTCATGCAGGGTATGGAACGTGAGCAGATGGATCAGCAGATGGGTCAGTTGCGTTCATCCAGCGAAGACGAAGCTCGCCAGCAGCTAAAGACATTCTTTGTGATGGATAAAGTTGCTGAAAACTTTAAGGTGGAAGTTACCGACGAAGAGGTCAACAGCCGTATAGCTCAGGTTGCTGCGATGCAAGGCAGAAGGCCCGAAAAGATGCGTGAGGAGTTGGCTCGTGACGGTTCTCTTGCCCAGTTCAGCCTGGAAATCCGTGAGCAGAAGTGTATCGAGAAGATGCTGGAAACTGCCGAGATCACCGAGGTAGATGCTGCTAAAAAAGAGAAAAAAGCCGTAAAGCAGGCGAAAAAGAAAGCGGCAAAGAAGGCAGAAAAGAAACCTGCGGCCAAAACGGCAAAGAAGAAAATCGCTAAAAAGAAGACTAAAGAAGCTTCAGATGACACCATAGCGGCAAAACGGACGAAAACAAAGGCAACGCGTAAGAAAAGCGGCGTTGCTAAAGACAAAAAAGAAAAGTAGGAACCCCAAATATCCGATATAACGTAAGAGGGCGACTGTGTCTTGTTGGTACGGTGTAGTTTTTTATAGGTCGTCGCCCGGTTCCCATAGCTTTTTTTGAAGGAATACAGATGTTTTTCAAGAAACCACATGATTTGGACATAAAGAATTTGGACGCCAGGATGCAGGGCGGGGGGTATCAGCGAACACGCGAGATGACCCTGGATGATATGCTGCTTGAAAACCGTATCGTTTTCATGATCGGCGAGATATCATACCGCATGGCAACGGAAGTCATTATGAAAATGCTGTACCTGGACAATCTGAAAAAGAATGTCGAGATCAGTCTTTATATTAATTCTCCCGGCGGAAGCGTTGACGATACGATGGCGATATATGATACCATTCGTTTTATCGGTTCTCCCGTTGCGACATATTGTATTGGGCGTGCTCAATCCGGTGCAGCGATCGTGCTTGCTGCAGGTACCAAGGGCAAAAGACATGCCCTGCCTCATGCTAAAGTTATGCTGCATCAGCCCTGGGGCGGAATTACGGGGCAGGCTGCCGATATTAAGATACAGGCCCAGGAGATCGTCAAGGCCAAGGCGACGATCAATGAGATACTTTCGAAACATACAGGCCTTACTTCTGAACAGATCGCCAGCGAAACTGAACGCGATAAATATTTGACGGCGCAAGAGGCTCTTGAGTACGGTCTTATCGATGAAGTACTTGTAGAACCCGAACAGGACGAAAAGAAGTCATCCAAAGATAAGAAGTAGTTTTGATTTCAAACTCACAGAACAGATAATAAAAAAGAGTTCATAGGAGTAAATTAAGGATGGAAGTTAGTCAAAGCCTTGTACCTATAGTGATCGAAAAAAGCGGCCGTGGTGAACGTGCGTATGATATTTTCTCGCGTCTTCTGAAGGACCGCATAATATTTCTCGGCGGGCCTGTGGACGATACCGCAGCGAACCTGATAGTTGCACAATTGCTTTTCCTCAGCAATGAGGACAGCAAAAGCGATATCCACTTTTATATCAACTCGCCGGGCGGAGCTATTACCGCCGGTCTTGCGATATATGATACTATGCGTTTTTTGCGTTGCGATGTTGCGACCTATTGCATAGGTCAGGGCGCCAGTATGGGAGCCGTTCTTTTCGCAGGCGGAAGCGCCGGCAAAAGGTTTATGCTGCCAAACAGCAGGATACTTCTGCATCAACCACTGATAAGCGGCGTGATGGAAGGTACCGCAACCGACCTTGATATCGAGGCGAGAGAGATACTTCGTCTTCGCACGAGACTTTACGATATATTGTCCGAGCATACAGGTAAAGATGCCAGCCAGATCGAAAAGGACAGCGACCGTAATCTGTGGCTTGAAGCTGAAGAAGCGGTAGCTTACGGCATTGCTGACAGCATCATGCTCAAGGCTCCGACGTCTGTAGAATAGAGTGTTAAATCACTTGCCCCGAAGGGACGGATAACACGGAAGGCAGGAATGATAATGAGATATTCAATTGTTGTCGTTACAGGATGTTTGGCAGTGTTGCTTTCCGGATGTGCCGATAGTACA
>DAOVIC010000005.1 GCA_030671565.1 Anaerohalosphaeraceae bacterium | reverse complement strand
ATCTCGATCGTAGAAAACTGGCTCTTCTGCTTGACCATAGCTGCAGTACTGCGAACAACACTTAGAGCCGGAATCAAAAGCCCAACCAGAATAGCGATTACAGTGATCGTCGTTATCAGTTCGACAATTGTAAATGCCCGCCTTTTGCCAAAATTTTCAAGTGTGACTTTCATATCTATGCTCCCGAAAAACTATCGTAAATTAAATATGGTCTATGCGATTAACTATTGAAAGCGTCACTCAATAATCAAAATTCGTAACATCATCTTTGGTTCCGAAAACACCATCGCTACCTGCACTCATTAAAATATATGTCGAAGAGTTGAAAGGCTTGCCCTCGGCAAGAGCGGAAACGCCGGGATTGTTTATCATCTCATAGAACACTTTTTCGTCCTTCATGAGGTGCTCTTCCGCAGGAGCAGCGGCGGGGTCGGCATCGATCGGTCCCAGGTCGACAAGATCGACATTGTCCTTGTAGTTGTATATCCATTTATTCGTATCGTCTCCTGCGTCAGGTCCGTCCTTTTTAAACAGCCTTGAACTGTTGTCGGCCCTGTAATAAAGGATCGGGGAACCTACCTTGACAGTTTCACCGGCTATCGTAGTTATTTTCTTACGCAAAAAGACATCTGTAAACACGGGCGCTCTCTCTGATGCCTGGAGCAGGTCGCCTGAATCCGAATATACCTTGCCGGCAGTGACAACGGTTGTGTCGTATATTTCATTTGGAACATAGAGGCCGGTTTCTTTCAGTTCAATATAGGATTTTTTTCGGCGGTTTAAGCTCGCAGCAGAGGTTCCATAAAGGTCGTCGGCAGCGGGTGCTTCGCCGGGCCAATACCAGCGATTGCTCTGAGCCGGTTCGTATCCTGCTCCATCTCTGCCTGACATCGCTTCGGCCAGGTGCTGTGCGCCACAATAGTAAATATCGTCACTTGAATTCTTCACTCGTTTGGATTCGGGGTAATCGCCAAAATCCTTCGAAAAGAGTTCGATGCCTATCTCTAAGGAATGAAACATCGACTTCTGCTGGAGGCTCTTCGAGAGCCTTTTTAAGGCCTGCATACCGGGAACCAGTATTCCGATCAGCATCATGATAATTGCGATCACTACGAGAAGTTCCAGCAGCGTAAAACCGCCCGATCTTTTTATCGTGAAATTTTCGTCCTTCTTTCTCATATTCAAAATCCCTTCAATCGCAAACATTTAAGGCCTGCTGCATACGTCATCGCCATTGCCAAAGGCACCGTCTTCACCGGCGGAGACGATCTTCGGAAAACATTGGCCGTTCAAATATGTGTATTTCAACGATCTGCCCCAAGGATCGATAAACCGCGTAAAATAGATAACCTCGGTACCATCACCCCATAAATCAAGCTGAACAACAGTATTATTTGCATCCCTTGTGGTCTGGGCACTTTCATTTAAGGCTTTAATAATGTTTTTGCTGTTTGGTATCTTCTGTAAAAAGTAGTACAAAGCACCGCTTGACCAGTCTCGCGAATTCATATCCGGCGAATCCGGTATGACGGTAACTAAACCGTCTATACTCGTACTGAACTGATCTTTGTTCTCCACCGCGTCAGGAAAATCATTACAAACAGCGTAATACTGTTCCAGCGCGCATACGAGAACATCTATCGTACTCTGCGCAAGCTGCACATTTGCCTGTGATCTTACCTGGTTTCCAACACCGAGCACTATACCGCCCAGCACAAGCGCAATGGCGATAACCGCAATTAGTTCGATTATGGAAAACCCGCTTTTAAATCTTGCCTGCGACATAAAATTCGCCCTAAAAAGGCATTATACTATTCGCTTTTCAACCGCGTCTGTGCGACAGGGCAGCTGCGCAGCTTCCATCGCACTGATCCCCGCTGACCATTTTCTGATCAACTGCTACTTTAATCCCCGGCGAAACTACCATATTAACACAGCCGCCTAAGCAACCGTGAAAAACTTATAACAAGAACTATTCTTCCTTCTTGAAGTTACAGATATCGTCGGCAGTACCGAAGAGGCCGTCTTTGCCGGCAGAGATGAGAACATAAGACTGTGCTCTGTAAGGGACCTTAACTCCGGCAACATCGCTAACCTGCTGATTTACCAGTATATTATCGAAATCTTCTAAAATTTCCGCCATAGTTGCCCCATCTGCCAGCGGATGGTCAACCGTGCTATCCTCAGCTACACCCAGATCCAAAAACGCGAAATTGTCATAATAATCATAAACATCATCCGCAGTGCCGTTGGTGTCCGTACTGTCCTGGAATTTATACATCGTATTAGCTTTGTAATACAGGATCGGGGTACCCGTCTTTTTCCCGCTTATGCGTTTTTTTGTGAAGACATCGCAAAGAACAATGCTGAGAGGGTCAAAACCATCAGACACAAGTGCACTGCCTGCCGCATCGTCATAAACATCCCCCATTATAAACGCATTTGCGTTTTCAAGATCGATAAAAGATGTTCTGGCCTGAATGTTTTCATCCGCTGTCTCTTCATATACAACATTTCCGCCACCATCATAGTTAGAGGATGCATGATAAACCGGAGCATCATGGATCATCCCCCCTGACCCCAGTCCGTCAGGATGTGAAAACGTACCGTTGGAACGAAAATCTGAGTTTGGATGGAATCCCAAAAAGTCCTGTCCGACGAGCGTCTCGGCTAACTTTTGCGCTCCTCCATAAGGTGTCTGATCTTCTGGATGTGTAGGCGCTACAGAATTGTCGTTCGATTCAGGATAGCCCTCTTCGTACTCTGCAACGTAGAGATCGATACCGACCTCGATGCTGTGGAACTGGGCCTTCTGCTGTATTTTATCCGCATAATCACGAACACCGGACAAGGCAGGGACCAGCAGGCCTATCAAGACCGCAATAACACCCATCACTGTGAGCAACTCAATAATTGTAAAACCCGACTTCTTGACACTTTTCTCCATACTCATCTTAAAACCCTTTCAAGAAACTGAATACTTAAATAAAATCAGTTATTAGGAAAACTATTTTTCAACCTCAAAAGCTCCGCAGCCTTTGGGTTAACGATCAAATTTTTCTTTTCTCTTATCACAATCAGAGCCGCCTACATCAATACAGTAATGATCTTTATGATAGGAAGGAACATCGCGACAACGATGGTACCGACCATACCGCCAAGGAAAAGTATCATAATAGGTTCAAGCAATGACATCAGCGAAGATACCAGAACATCGGCCTCTTCATCGAAATTATTCGCGATTTTCTCAAGCATCTTGTCCATGTCACCGGTCTCTTCCCCAACGTCTATCATATTGACCACGATGGAGTCGACGGTCTTGGACTGCTTGAGCGGATTGGCAAAGGTATCGCCCTGCCTGATGGCGTTATGGACCTTTTGCAGCATCCGGCCATAAACCTCGTTACCGGAAGTATCTCTGGCAATATTAATTGCCTCCAGAATGGGTACGCCCGCACTGATCAGCGTTCCAAGCGTCCGGGTCCATCTGGCAACAGAAACCTTGTAGGTTATCGGCTTAAGGACAGGGAGGTGAAGTTTCAACTGGTCCAGCACATACCTTCCATTGCTGAATTGCGAGACAAATTTGAAAAATGAAATGAATGCGACCGGGCTCAACACGACCATGAGAGCATTAAAGCCTTTTCTGCCCAGCAACCAGTCACTTATATTGAGAAGGCTTTGCGTTAACGCCGGAAGTGAAGCACCATCCCCCATATCACCGAGAACCTCGGCAAATGTCGGGATGATAAACATCATAAGACCGAGGACAATAAGCAATGCCGCACTCATTACCACAGCAGGATAAACCATAGCGCCCTTGACCTTCGCCTTCAAGCGTTCGGCCTTTTCCATAAAGTCGGCAAGACGTGACAGAACAACATCAAGAACACCGCCGACCTCCCCGGCTGCGACCATGTTCACGAACAATTTGCTGAACACCTTGGGATGCTTGGCCATTGCCTCCGAAAGCGTTGAACCCCCTTCAATATCCTCGGCAAGGTATATCAGAACCTTTTTCAAGGTCCCGGTTTTTTGCTGCTGTTCCAGAATCCGCAACGACCGAAGTATTGCAAGACCGGCATCCTGGAGCGTCGACAACTGACGTGCAAACTGACAGACCTGCTTGGTCTTTACCTTCCTGTTGACACCCCTTCGCTTCGTCGTCTTTGCCGCCTTTGTCGCCTTTACACGCTTACCTGCTCCTCGAGCAGTAACTTTCGTCGGGAAAAGGCCCTTATTTCGTATTTTACTGATCGCTTCCTTGTTGCTTAGCGCTTCTACCTCGGCCTTAACTTCGTTCCCCTGGGAATCCAAAGCTTCATACTTGAACATCGGCATAGCAACACCTCCGCAATTCTTTCAGACAACAAATACTAAACTATATCAAAAAAAACAAACTAAACCTGTCATTATTCTTCGGCACTTAGAGTTTCCCGAACCACTTCATCGATGGTCGTAGTACCATCAAAAATCGCCGCAAGACCGTTCTCACGTAAAAGGCGCATCCCGTTTTTAATCGCGGATTGACGCAGGACATTTGTGGAAGCATGGTTCATAATCAGATCACGAAGTTCATCATCAAAGGTCATGATCTCGTAAATTCCCAATCTGCCGCGATACCCTGTTTTATTGCACTGTTCGCAACCCTTACCGTAATAAAACTTCTTGCCGCCAACATCCGCCAGCGAAAGACCGAGTTCCATCAACTGCTCTTCCTGGGGCTCATACCTGGTCTTGCAGTTTAGGCAAATCTTACGAACTAATCGCTGTGCGATAATTCCCTCAATACTTGCCGTGATCAAAAATGTCTCAAGACCCAGATCGATAAGCCTTGCTATCGTACTTGGCGCGTCGTTAGTATGAACCGTCGTAAATACAAGGTGACCTGTAAGAGATGCCTGGATCGCGATCTCGGCAGTCTCAAGGTCACGTATCTCACCAACCATAACCACGTCAGGGTCCTGACGAAGAATAGAACGAAGACACTTTGCAAAAGTGAGACCTATCTCGGGAAGTATCTGAACCTGGATCAGACCGTCGATGTCGTACTCAACGGGATTTTCAGTTGTAATGATCTTAGTCTCTTCATCATTAAGTTCTTTCAACGCCGAATAAAGGGTTGTGGTCTTACCGCAGCCGGTGGGACCTGTAACAACGACAATACCGTTAGGTCTTCGGATCAAATTCTCAACTGTCTTGAGGTCATGATCAAGAAGTCCGAGCTTGTCGAGACTAAGATCGACCTGGCTGCGGTCAAGAATACGCAGCACAACGCTCTCACCGAACATAGTCGGCAGTATGCTCACACGAAGGTCAACGGGATTGCCGCCAACGACCAGAGGAATACGTCCGTCCTGAGGAAGCCTTCGCTCGGCAATATTAAGATCTGCCATAACCTTGATACGCGAACTAAGTGCAACTGCCACATGCCGCGGAGGAGGAACCATCTCGTAAAGAACGCCATCCACACGGTAACGCATCTTGTACTCGTCCTCAAATGGTTCAAAGTGTACATCCGAGGCCTTATCACGGATCGCCTGTAGCAAAACCAGGTTCAATAGCTTCTTAACAGGGTTGGAATCCGCCAGTTCCTTCAACTCGTCAAGGTCAATACTGGCGTCACGGCCCTGGAACTGACTAAGCTCACTGTCACCTTCCAACTCACCGATCAGATCGTTTATGCTGGAATCTTCTTCAGCGTAGTACTTGTTGAGGGAATCTTCGATCTCATCCTTACTTGTAACCTTAGCTTTGACCTTGAAGCCGAGAAGCGTGCTAAGATCGTCAGTCGCTCTGAAATTGTCGGGACTGTCGAGTACAACGGTAAGCTCATTCTTCCCGTCGTCGTACTCCAGGGGGATCACTCGATAATTCTTTGCCATGTGCGCAGGGATCTGGCTTATGACATCGGCAGCTATATCTATCTTGGCGATATCAACATAAACCATCCCACGCTGACCGGCTAGTGCGACGTCAAGCTGCTTTTCGTTGATTATTCCTTTTTCGATGAGTATCTCACCGAGTTTGGGTTTTCCACCCTGCTTTTTCTGAAACTTAAGAGCAGCGTGAACCTTATCACGAGTAAGCAGACCCATCTTGATAAGTATTCGACCTAGCGTACGGCCTTTTAACTGATTTACTGGAGGAACTCGTGCCATCTTTTAAACCCGCAATATCGAAAGAACAAGTCAATCATCATATTTACATTATATCACATAAACTAAGTGCCACAAGGGTATTACGAAATGGACATATGGTAAATAAGACTTACCGTCCCAAACTGTAACCACTTACACCAAAAACACTTAGGTATTATAAAAACAAATCCCGTCCACTCGCCCCCAAAATACTCCTGCAAACACTTATCATGCCCCAATAACAGGCCCATAACCATCTTTATCCCGATTACCTTCAGCAAGCTCTTTCTTTTCAGCCTTTTCAAGAAGCATTGCTGGAATCCTCGCCTTATCCAGCATCTCAGATTTCTCGATCGTACCGGAATCAAACAATTCCCATAAATGATCATCCAGCAACTGCATTCCCAGTTTTTTACCGGTTTGAATACTTGATTCGAGGCGATAAGTCTTGTTTTCCCGAATCAGGTTGGCTATCGCGGGGGTAACTACCATAAACTCAAATGCAGCGGCACGTCCTTTTTTGCCCTTCAAAGGACAAAGAGTCTGACTCAGCACCGCGATCAGGTTGGAACTTAGCTGTACACGTATCTGCTCCTGCTGGTTAACAGGGAAAGCATCGATAAGCCTTGTGATCGTACCCTGGCAACCTGTGGTGTGCAGCGTCCCAAAAACCAAGTGTCCCGTCTCTGCAGCAGTAATAGCTGCCTCTATCGTCTCCAGGTCACGTAATTCACCCACCAGAATAACATCAGGGTCCTGACGAAGAGATCGCCTTAAAGCCTCGGAAAAACTCGTAACATCAAGGCCCACTTCACGCTGATTAATGATGGACTTTTTATGGTTGTGGTAATACTCAATAGGCTCTTCAACCGTAATGATATGGTGGTCCATTGTTTCGTTAATATAGTTGATCATACTGGCCAATGTGGTAGATTTACCACTACCGGTTGGGCCTGTAACAAGAAACATACCCCTGGGGCGCCTGCACAATGCAGCACATATTTTTGGAAGTCCGATTTTATCAAAACTTAGCAACAAAGACGGAATCAGACGCAAAACCATTGATATATTCCCTCTTTGCCTGAAGATGGCGGTTCTGAATCGCCCTGCATCGCCAAATGCAAAACCGAAGTCAGTACTTCCGGTCTCCTGCAACTCCTGTTGGTTCTTTTCGGGTGTAATACTCTTCATAAGCGAAACCGTGTCGTCAGGCTCGAGAATCTTGGTCTCCAGAGATCGCAATCGGCCACTTATACGCAATATCGGCGGCCTGCCGGTAACAAGATGCAGGTCAGAACCACCCATTTTGATACAGGCTTCCAGTAATCTATCAATATGAAGCATCGCCATAAAATCACCTACTAAAATATATTTCGCTTTCGAATCATCAATTAGAGCAATTAAATTTTTAGTGTATGCCTTATGCCTGTTGCGGCTTTACCTGGCGGCGTTAGAAAAACTCGGTTTAGTACAACTAAACCTGCGTTTTCTGCCTTGCCAGCTAAAGTCCTCACGACGACCTAAGGCTATACATAAAAAGTTTAAGTGCTCTACCGCAAATACACAAAATCTCAGTAGAAAACCAACTAGGCATCTACAACAAGTCCTTCGGCCTGCGTCTTCTTTGCCACTTCTGAAAGGGTAGTAACGCCTCTGAAAACCTTCCTCTTACCGTCTTGAAGCAGTGTCCTCATGCCAGTATTTCGAGCCGCTTTGCGAAGTTCTGTCGCAGGTGCCCTCTCAAAAGCCAGTTCTCGCACCTGATTGTTCATTTCGAGCATTTCAAATATTGCAACCCTGCCTTTGTAACCAGTTCCCTGACACCTGCTGCATCCCTTACCCTTATATATCGGATTATGCTTCAAATCATCCGGCGTAATATTGAGCAAACGAAGATAGTTAGGGTCAGGATGCTTCTCTATCTCTTTACACTCCTTGCATATAACACGCAACAGGCGCTGTGCCATTATGGCCTGTATGGAACTTGCAACTAAAAACGGTTTAACTCCCATGTCGATCAAACGCGTAATTGCACTCGGAGCATCATTGGTATGAAGCGTACTAAAAACAAGGTGACCGGTTAATGCCGCCTGTATCGCAATATCGGCAACAATTCCGTCACGAATTTCACCGATCAGAATAACATTCGGTGCCTGTCGCAGCATAGACTTCAATATCTTTTCAAAATCAAGGCCGATCTCCGTACGGATTTGACACTGGTTGATGCCAGCAACGTTATACTCAACGGGATCTTCTGCCGTAATGATCTTAACATCTGGCCGGTTAAGGTCTTTCAACGCCGAATAAAGCGTAGTCGTTTTACCGCTACCTGTAGGGCCTGTAACAAGAAAAATTCCGTTAGGGCGTTTTATGATCTGCTTAAACTGTTCGTAATGGTCGTCCTCAAAACCAAGCGCCTGGATACCGATATTAACGGAATCAGGCCTAAGGATACGCAATACGGTACTCTCGCCATGATAGCCCGGAAGCGCAGAGACACGGAAATCGATGCCCTGATTATCGATCACCCGCTTGATCCTTCCATCCTGAGGCAGGCGTCTCTCACCTATGTCCATTCCAGAAAGGATCTTAATTCGAGCAAGCATCGGAGACTGCATATTCTTAGGAATATTGTCACGCTCTATACACACTCCGTCAACCCGATACCTGATCCGGACACGATCAGCCATCGGTTCGATATGAATATCACTTGCATTCATACGAACAGCTTCATCGATCAGCAGGTTTACAAGGCGAATTACGGGGCCGTCATCTTCTTCTTCCGCAGCCTCGGCACGTCGAACCTCTGCCTCGATGGCATGGCCGGCCTCGGCAAGTTCCGCTGCGGTCGCATCAATACTGCTGCGCACTTCATCCATCGTATTAAGAATCTGATTGCGTATTTTGGACGGGGCGGCAAGGCAGCATTCAAGTTCCGTGTTCAGACGAAACCGAAGAAGATCCTGAAGATCAAGGTCCAGAGGATCACTGATGATCAATTTAAGTATACCGTTATCCTTATCAAGCGGCAAAACGAAATGCTTACGCATTAATTCTTCAGGAATAAGATTCAGGCTCGACTGAGGAATATCTGCCGAATCGAGATCGATGAATTCAAGTCCGAACTGCTTGGCGATGGCTTTCGTAACGATATCTTCAGACAGCGCACCCATCTCGATCAGCATTTCACCAAGCCTTTTATTATTCGACTTCGATTTCTTCAACGCCTTAACCAGCGTCGGCTTGTCGACAACACCGCTACGATAAAGTATCTCACCCAGCTTTTTACGTTTTTTGGCCATATACCGCTACTCTTTCCGCACTTACCCCAAAACTATATTATAACAAAACATCGCTTTCAGGTCAATCAGAAGCACCTTATTTCACTAAAGGTCCTAGATTAACCGGAGTATATTCAATGCCGTCAGAGCTGCACGCAGTCGCACATCCTCTCTCAATCCTGCAAACGTGTACTTATTACAGGTCCTTCCTTCCGCACCAGCATCAATACCTATATACACTAATCCTACAGATTTTTGTTCATTTCCACCGGCAGGGCCGGCGATTCCGGTAATTCCGACTCCAATATCAGCGTCTGCTTTCGCTCTTGCCCCTGCCGCCATAGCAACCGCAACTTCCTCGCTAACGGCACCGTAAGAGTCGATTATGCCCTTATCCACCCCAAGTTCTGAGACCTTTGCATCGTTACTGTATGTGACCCATCCATATCTGAAATATTCGCTGGCACCGGCTACATCGGTCAGCATTTTGCTTAACAGCCCGCCGGTGCATGATTCTGCCACTGCGATTGTTTTTGACCTTGCGCAAAGTTTTTTCGCCACAGACTGCGCCATCGTTTCGCCATCGGCGCCAAAAAACAGATCGCCAAGAATTCGGCGAAGGTCCTGTACATCCTTATTTGCCATTTTTTCGGCTTCTTGACGCTCTTGCGCCTTCGCTACCACCTCCAGGGTAATGATCCCTCCGCTTGCAGTGCAATTGACCAGCGGATTTCTACCCCTTTTCATAACATCGCCGATCATCTCGGCAATACGCGACTCACCCGTCCCGAAACAATGAAGCCTCCGCGAAACGATCGCCACATCGCCATCGCCGAACATTGAGACAATCGAATCCTCAAACATTTTCTTCATTTCACCGGGCACGCCGGGCATACAGACAAAAGTGTTACCCTCATATTCGCACATTATGCCTGCTGCCGTACCAAGTTCATTCGAAATTGCCTTCGTACCTTTCGGTAGATACGCCTGTATTCGGTTCGTTTCTGCCATACTGATATTGCGACGTTCAAAAAAATCTTCCATGTGACGGTAAACGTCTTCATGAAATTGCAACTCGACCCCCATAAACGCCGCCAACGCATGACGCGTAAGATCATCATCTGTCGGGCCTATACCTCCTGTGATGAGCACGGTATCGGCATGGCTTGAGGCCTGACCGAGCATCTCAACGATCATATCCACATCATCCCCGACCGAATAGGTGCACACCGTCTCAATACCGATCGACAATAACCTGCTGCTAAGATAGGCTGCATTAGTGTCAACGATCCGTCCGCTCAACAACTCATTACCAATACTTACTATGCTTACTTTTTGCATGTCGCGCCTCAAATACTAATTATTGCCTTAACCACGCCATCGAGGTATGCAGCAACCATGTCGAAGGCGGCTTTGGCATCTGCAAATTCAAATCTGTGGGTTACCATATAACTGACATCCGCCTTACCCGAGGCAACCATATCGATCGCCTTCTGTGTACAATCATTTTGCCTGCGAACGTTGACTATGGTAATCTCCTTACGACGCGAAAGGTCGGCATCGAAAGAAACGCGGTCGTCACGCGGTATTCCTATGACCATCAGCTTACCGCCAGGGGTCAAAAGTTTCATTCCCTCGTCAAGCGTTTCCTGCTGGCCGGCACATTCGAAGACAACATCGACTCCTAATTCCTCCCGATCGTATACGGCCTTTACAATATTCTCCTGATCGGGATTTGACGCCCAGAGGGCACCTGCATCTTTCGCCATCTGAACACGCGCCGGGATTTTATCCGTCACATATATATCACTTACCCCTTCGGCTCTTGCAGCTGTCAAACAACTAAGTCCTATCGGGCCGGCTCCGAGTATCGCTATCCGCGAATTTTTATTCAAACCGGCCTGCTGAACTGCATAAACACCAATGGCAAAAGGTTCGCAAACAGCTCCATCCTCCAGAGTTATATCCCCATTGATCGCAAAACAGGAACATTCGTTCATTACGATATACTCGCTCAAACACCCCTCAACCTGGCCCGGGCAACCGAGAAAAGTAAGTTTACGGCAGGTGTTTTCCCTGCCCGCTTTGCACTGGTCGCATTCATGACAAGCAGTGGCAGGATCGACGACCACCTCATCGCCGACGCTGACTCTTGTAACCGCTGATCCGACAGCTTCGACAACACCTGCGCACTCGTGTCCGACGCGGTAAGGGTACTGAACGACCTGCGAACCAATCCTGCCGGTCGTATAATAATGAACGTCACTGCCGCAAACACCAACCGTAACCACGCGGATCAATACATCCGTATCATTTACGATAACGGGCGTTTCAACCTCGGCCATCTCCATCTGCTCAATACCTGTTAAAACCTGGGCCTTCAATATTATATCTCCTTCAATAGAAATCTGACGCGTGAAACAAAAAGCCCCCTGTTGCGATGCATCGACAACTATATTTAAAAGGGTGTTCTGAAAAACTGTTCGCCTGCGGCAAAAAAACATTTGCCGATAGCTTACGGCCATCCGTAAAGGTTAAACTGTAAGTTATTCAGTGTGCGCTAAACATTGAACCTGAAATTAATAATATCGCCATCCTGGACGACATAAGTCTTTCCTTCGAGGCGGGTTTTCCCCGCTGTTTTGCATTCCTTCTCTCCGCCAAACTCCACAATATCTTCATAGGCGATAGTTTCGGCACGAATGAACCCGCGCTTAATATCGCTGTGGATCTTATCGGCTGCATCCAGTGCCGTCGTATCCTTGCAGATCGGCCATGCCCTTACTTCGTCCGGTCCTACTGTCAAGAAACTGATCAAGCCAAGCGTATTATAACAGCACTGGACAAACTTCTTCGCTGCCGGCTCATCGATGCCCATGTCCGACATAAATTCCTGCTTGCTTTCTGCGTCAAGCTGCGATATTTCGCTTTCAATCTCGGCACACATCGTCACTGCTTCCACGGACTCATCGATCACGGCGGAAAGGTCTATCTCCTGGCCGATCTTATCTTCACCGACATTGACAACCACCATCATAGGCTTCATCGTCAAAAAGCCCAGCGACTTTATCATCTCGAACTCGTTGTCATGTTTGATCACACTGCTTATCGGTTTTTCATCTTCGAGCGCTTCCTGCAGTTTCAGCTGTAACGCAAGTTCCGCCTTATCCTTTGCCTGCGTCTTCGTGGGTTTATGCACCTGCTTTTCCAAGCGTTCTATCCGCGTTGTCACCAGCTCCAGGTCCGAAAGCAAAAACTCCGTCTTAAGCTCGATCAGGTCACGCACAGGATTAACGCTATCCCTGTAAGCTGCCACATCCGAACTTTCAAAGCCCCTTACAACGACCACGAACATATCCACCGTGCGTATCTGTGAAAATAATCTTCTCGCAGCCGACCTGCCCGATTCGTCCTGAAAACTCACTCCGGGAAGATCAAGGCAATCGATCGTCGCGTGAACGGTCTTCTTAGGTTTGTATAGATCAGTGAGCCAGTCAAGCCTCTCATCAGGAACCGAAACCATAACTTCCTCTATGGAAACACTCCCCAGGGGAGGCACCTCCTTACCTGTAACAGCCGAAACAATAGTGCTCTTACCCGACTGCATCATCCCGATCAAAGCAACCTTCAAACCAATACTCCCATTCTGTCAATTAAAAATTATAAACACTGCCGCCATGTGAATCATACGCGACAACCGCAGGAAAATCATCCAGCACAAGCCTTCGGATCGCTTCGGTCCCAAGGTCTTCATACGCAACCACCTCGCATTCGACGATATGATCGCTAAGCAGCGCACCTGCGCCGCCTGTCGCGGCAAAGTGAACCGCACCATGTTCCTTCAACGCGGTCCGAACCTCGTCTCCGCGATAGCCCTTGCCGATCATTCCCTTCAGTCCGGCAGCTATGAGCCTGGGGCTGAAGGGGTCCATGCGAGAAGAAGTAGTAGGGCCGGCAGCACCTATCGGACGCCCCTGGCCCGCTGGCGTCGGTCCCACATAATAGATAACCGCCCCTTCCAGAGCGATGGGCAGTTCACCTCCGGCATCCATAAGTTCGCAAAGCCTTTTATGGGCCTGATCGCGGGCGGAATAAACCACTCCGCTTATCTGCACCTGGTCCCCTGCCCGCAGCGACCGAACAACTTGCTCATTAAGAGGTGCCTGGATTTTGATTATTTCGCTCATAGGGCCTGCATGATAACCGCAAGGGCATGAAATTGCGAACCCAAAACCGAAAAACTTAAGCGTCTGGAAACTCTTTTAGCCGTTAATAGAGGATTTTTGCTTTTTTTACCGCCCCACCAGGGCCTCTGTAACCTTGACGACCTCGGCCATCTCAGCGACATCATGCACCCGAACGACCGAAACACCTGCTTCCACTGCCAATGCAACCGTTGCCGCGGTTCCAAAAACTCTTTCCGCCGCAACAGTTTTGCCCGTAATATCACCGATAAATCTCTTGCGGCTGGTCCCCAAAAGCACCCGGTAGCCGCTGGCGACAAACCTGTCGATGTTCCGAAGCAGTTTTATATTATGCTCAAACGTCTTGCCGAATCCGATCCCCGGGTCGATAAATATTCGCTGCTTTTCGACGCCGCATTGGCGGGCAAAGCTGGCACGTTCCATCAAAAACTCCAGGACCTCGCCGACAACATCGCCATACGCCGGATTAACCTGCATCGTCTCGGGATCGCCCTTCATATGCATCAGCACAACCGCGAGGCCTTTCTCTGCGACCAGGCCGGCCATCCGCTTGTCCGCCAAAGCCGTTACGTCGTTAACGACCTGCGCCCCGGCTTCGATCGCCGCCAAAGCCACATCAGCATCACGCGTATCGATACTTAGCACAGCATCGGTATTCTTGCTAAGATATTCTATCACGGGCACCGAACGGGCGATCTGTTCATCCGCTGAGACCGTCCTGGCACCGGGACGGGTGGACTCGGGGCCAATATCTATGATCGCCGCACCTTGATCTGCTATCTGAACCCCCCTTTTGCAGGCTGCATCAAAATCCAAAAACGCCCCGCCATCGCTGAACGAATCGGGCGTGACATTGAGTATTCCCATGACCATCGCGCCGCTGGAAAAGTCCAAGGCACTTGCGGAAAGCTGAACTATGCTGTCAATCGACATGCCGCTCCTTTCATTTACCGAGTTACGATCTTAAAACCTATGCCGCCAAGTTTTGCGGCAATGCTGCTCTGGGCATCTTGCACTAACACCTCGGTATTTTGAAACTCTCTTCTCACCGCATAATCCTTACGCAGGTCGTCAAACCACTTACCGCGGGCGGCCGGTTCGAGAAGCAAAATCTCACGCATATTAAAATCGTCCCTGTTTATGACGTAAACCTGCTGGACGACGCTGGCAATAATGCTTTCTTCGGACCCGCTGAACCGATCAAGGTCGATCTGAACAATCTCAGGAGCGGGCAAAAAATCGGACGCGGTATGCTCTACACCTAGTCCAAAGCAATCGCAAGCCGCCTGATAGATCATCATCATCCCCGTAACTTTACCATCGAAGGAATATCCGGCAATGTGAGGGGTAGAAAGCTCGAGCTTAAGGAGCAGCTGGCTATCAATATCAGGCTCGTTCTCCCAGACATCAAGCGCCGCACCGGCTATCGTTTTTTCGGCGATAGCTTTTTTCAAAACAACCGTATCAACCACCCCGCCCCGCGAAGTATTGAGGAAGAAACATTGTTTCTTCAGCTTACAAAAAAAACTGTCGTCTACCAAATGATAAGTCTTGTCCTGTCCTTCAAAGGTAAGCGGCGTGTGCAGCGTAACAAAATCACAGCCGTAAACCTCTTCGATGGGCCTATACTTCGAATCCCCGGTTTTCCTTGCCAAAGGCGGATCGTTAAGTACGACCTTCATTCCCAGCGCCTTGGCCTTTTGCGCAACTTTGCTGCCTACATTGCCGACACCTACTATGCCGATCGATTTTCCTTTCAGGTCAAACTTATGCTTTTTGCCCAACGCCAAAAGCGCCGCAACGATATACTCGGCCACAGAATTCGCATTGGAGCCCGGCGCCGACGAAAAACCTATGCCCTTTTGACGCAGGTATTCCTCGTCTATATGCTCTTTGCCGATAGTGGCAGTCCCGACAAACCGAACGCTGCTGCCCTCGAGCAGTTGAGCATCGACCTTAGTAATACTCCGCACAAGCAGGATGTCCGCGTCAGCGACCATTTTCGCATTCATATCACGCCCGCTTGACAATGAAACATCGCCAAGCGAAGAAAAACATTCCTTAACAAAAGGTATATTGCAATCTGCAACGATCTTCATACCAAACTCCAAAAAACTTATCGGTTATACGCTGAGCGAATTCGGGCAACCTCGGCGGGATAGCTCTCAATCACATTGATCGTTTCGCTGGGGTTTGCATTTACATCGTACAATTCGGTGTCGTTGATGAGCCGAAACCGCGAAGTACGGACGGAATACTCCCCGTTCTTTGCCAGCGCTGCGCCAGCAGCATAAGTGACAAACAAACGATCCTTTTCTTTTTGCTTAAAATTGACAAGGTAAGGTATAAGGTTAATCCCTTCAAGCTGTTGGGGCTCCGGGTGTTTGGCATCGCATATCGCCATCAGCGTCGGAATAATATCATAATGCATGGCCATCTGCTCAACCGTTCTGTTCGGCTTCAACGTCCCGGGCATACGCCAGAAACTTGCCGCACGCGATCCGCCTTCATAGAACGATCCCTTGCCCCCTCGCATACCGGCATTGAAAAGCCCTTCTTTATCCGCCATCGCCGAACCGTTATCCGTCATAAATATTATAAGCGTGTTCTGTTCAAGACCCAAATCCTTCGCCCGCTTGACAAACCGCCCCAAATTCTCGTCAAGGTTAGCGATCATGCCATAGAAATTTGCGACATCTTCGCCAAATCCCTGCTCGCGATACTGCGCCGAATATTTCTCATCCACCTCGTAAGGCGAATGAGCGGCATTAGTCGAGAGGTAACAGAAAAACGGCTCATCCCGATTCTCTTCGATAAATCGCATCGCCGCATCAAAAAATTTATCGGTGCAATAGCCGTCCGTCTCCTGCCATATACCATTATGATTGATCGTCGGCGAAAATTTCCCGCCCCCGCCATAATAGAACACCTCGTCAAACCCTTCATCCATCGGGCTGTGCGGATGATCCCAGGAACCAGCGATACAGGTTTTATAGCCGGCACCTGCAAGCACCTTTGCCAGGGACACATCTTCTTGTGACAATTCGCGACCGGCAGGGACATTACGCCCGGTCAATAACGAAGCCTGCGTAGATCGGTCAAACGGACTGACAAAAAACTTTCCAAAACGAGAGCTCTCTTTGTAGAACCGGTCAATATTAGCCGTCTTAACAACAGGGTTGCCATGGCAGGCCATATCCCCGTACCCCTGATCGTCGCTCATCACAAGTATAACATTGGGCTTTCGAGGAAACCCGTAGTTAGCCACGACGGAAGAAACCTTATAACGCAAATTGCATCCCAGAACACTCGCCAGGCAACCTGCTGCCGCCACAGACAAAAAACATCTTCGACTGATCCCTTTATTATCCATAATACTCACTTATCCTTAAAAAACTTTCCAGGCTCCGTACTTGAACGTCCGTTCTTCGATCGTTTTTTTACCATCGGCGCCGAGCACAACCATCCCGGCGTCTTCTTTATGTTTTGCAAAATACTTCTTCGCCTCTTCATCGCTCATCACCATAAGCGCCGTCGAAAGGCCGTCCGAACGCGGCGCCGATTTCGCCATGCCCCACGCCGCAAGCTTAGCCTCCACCGGTCTGGCCGATCTCGAATCGATAATATGCGTGCCATACTCCTGGTTCGATCCGCTGAGGGCGATATTTTCCAGCTCAAGCTTTTTGAGCACCTGGGGCGGCGAAATCTTACCGCTGGCGCCCGGGGGCAAACTTAAAGTAACCGGCCAGCCCTTCGTACCGGCACACTTATCCATGGCGTAAATAGTACTTCCTGAATTAATAAACGCCTTCTTAATACTCCATTCCTTCAGCACCTCGCTCATCTTATCGATCGCATAACCTTTACCTATCGCTCCAAGGTCCACCTGGAGCCCCTCGACAGAGACTTCCACTGTCAATTCGTCGGCATTGAGTTTAATAAGCTGCATCCCCGTACGCTTTTTTGCCTGCTCAAGTTTTTTTTCGGCAGGCTTTAGTGTCTTGCGATCCGGCCCAAACCAGCAGTCATAAAGCGACCCGACCGTGATATCCAACGCGCCGAAAGTTGCCTTATACATTTCCGCACAGATCGAAAGGCACTCAAAAACTTCGGGCCCTACGGCCAGCGGAGTGTTGGCCTGCAGATCGTTTATCCTGGCAACGTCGCTGTTTTCAACGAACCTGCTCAACTCCTGCTCCAGACGGTCAAGCTCCCTGAATGCCGCCTGTCCCGCTTGCTCGGCATAGTCAGGATCGTCATGGACAACATAGACCTCAAAAGCCGTCGCCATCGCCTCATGGCGAAAACGGTGTGCGGAAGATATTTCTTCCGGCAATGCCGGGCCGGTTTTATTTTCGCCGTCTGCTGACAAAACGATCGTACCTTAAAATAGCTGTTACAATTTCCTTATTATAAAGGGAATCTCTAAACTTCCAGTTCGTCTTTCTCAATCTTTCGCCCGGGCAATTTTATCGTCGAGGCTCTTCCATATATATGCCCTCACTTCGACCAGCGGACGTATTTCCCTGTAATCTCTAAACAATGGCACATAAAGATTTTTTTCACCTGGCGCAGGAGTAGTATACAGAAATTC
Organism: Anaerohalosphaeraceae bacterium; assembly: GCA_030671565.1. The sequence goes on along the minus strand of DAOVIC010000005.1, from coordinate 2,284 downwards.
GCAAAGTTGGTCATCGAGTTTTTCGATCTGGCCATCGTCTGTCTCGGCTGCGATAATCACTATCGGCGTAACAGACATCGCGTCGTCTATTTCCCGGTGGTAGCCGACCCTACTGAAAGCCCGCAAATACCAGGGAAGGGGCCAATAGTCGTTCTCGGCACAGATCACCCGGACAAGGGTATCAAAGCCCTCGTCAGAGGCCCGGCCAGCCTGCTCGATACTCCTGACAACATCGTAAATATCTTCTTGAGGATGCGAATAAACCCACGGATTCCGCCAGGACGAGGCGTATTTATTCGCGGCAAGGTAAGCCTGAAATCCAAGATGCACCACAATCGCGGTAAGGACAATCATTACAACAGTCCTACCTGCACGCCCTGTTGCGAAATCCAGCAAGCGGATCGCTCCAACGGCAGCCAGCAAAATCATACCATGCAAAAACCCAAGCAGGCACCAGGGAGTCTTGTACGGTATCGCAGAATAAACGACAACCATAAGCACGGTATAAAAAGCTATAAATCGCAGAAAACCCTTTCGTCGCTCATCGCCCTTTGCCTTCGTCATTGCATGTATGAAGCCAACGGCGGCAAGCAAAACAATTGTCGCCTCCGTCCAGATCGGCCCGGTCTTCGTCTTCCAGAACATAAGCCACTTAAAATAATAAAACCACGGGTGAACATGCTTAACATTGTTGCCGGCCCGGTCAAAATACGTCGCATAAGTAGTAACAGAATCGACGATCCCCTGCGGATTTGAAAAAAACGAAGAAAAGAAAATAACTGAAACGCAAACAGATGCCAGCAGGCCAGCGGCTATATGCCACAACCTGATCCTTCGTTCGGTAAGATCTGCGCCATCGGCCTGTATCTTAGACCAAAGTATCGCCAAGATCGCCGCGGACGCCATCGCACCAAAGGCGATCAGGCAAGTTTCCTTGGTCGCATGCATAAGCCCCGCAAAAAGCCCGGCAAGGACAAGCCACCAGACTTTTTTACACCGCCAATAACGAAATCCGCAGGCGATAACTGCCGCCGTAAAAAAGACCAGCAATATTTCCTGGATATAATAACGGCTGTAAAAAACCATCGCCGGAGAAACCGCGGTAAGGATCATCGCAAAACATGCCGCTGGCAAACCGATCCCAGCTTTTAGAAGCAGCGGAACAAGGACCAGGCAAACACCAAAAAATACGGGGACGATTCTAAGGATACTCTCGTCAACTTCTACAAGCGTCTTTGCAGAGGACAGTGATGCCGGGATCAAAGTGAAGTAATTAAGCGTGGGCCCGTGATACTCGTAGCTATCGTAACGGTAGGTTCCTTCTTCGAGGAGGTCGCCAAACTTGATTCCGTGAACCGCTTCGTCCGTATGCATCGGACGATAACTAAGACGCGGCAGCCGCAGCATCAAAGCAGCGACTACCGCGATAAATACCAAAAGGTAAATTAGACGTCTACTCATTCTACGGGCTTACCAAAGACCTCGACCTCAATATAGTGGTTCATATCGTTTGACGAATTACTGGCGCTTAAGCACTTAACATATCTGCCGGTAACGCCCTTTGCATCGATAAGTTTTCCTTCGTGGGTCTCGATATAGTTCTTATCGCTTCCGCTTCCGACACCATGAGTATTGTCGGTATCGTTATTAAACAACGTATTGACATTCATAATAAAATCGGGGTCGTCCGCCGTCTGAACGACAACATCGAAGTACACCATAGTCTCCTTGTGATAGTGCCAAATCACAATAGCATATATTTCGTACTGAGCACCGAGGTCTATCGTAATACTCTGCTCGAACGGATCAAGCTCAACATAACCATTACCGGCCTTGTTGCCATCTGTAATATCTTCAAGTGCACCTACGATCGGCGTAAAACTGGTCGAAGTAACGGGTTTATTCAGTGCGACATTAGTGGTTCCGGCAGGGACAAGCATAGTCGGACGGACCTGGCCTTTGCCGCGAGCTTTTTCCAGATTCTCAATACCTTCCATGTTCTTAGGTGTTCCGGCAAGCATCAACACAGGAAGCTCGATCTCAAGGGGAACCATCGGGGATTTTGCGTCGGCATCCGGTTTCTCAACCGAGGTTTCAAGTTCAGCCGGCTCGGCCACTTGCCCGTTATCGGCCGGAGTTACCGCCGTCGGCTCTTCTTTCTTACACGACGAAAATACCACTACCGCAGCGATAAGCGATAATACGCAAACAATTTTCGCAAAATTAAGATTCTTACCTGTCATTTCAACATTCTCCGTCAAAAACAAAATTATATTTACAATTT